>NZ_JBISWL010000032.1:0-74803 GCF_044462265.1 Kocuria rhizosphaerae | reverse complement strand
CACCACGGTCCCGGTGCCCGGGGTGCGGCTCGAGGTCAGCCCTCGCTCAGTGGTGCCAGGCCCGGGTAGAGCGGGTGGTCCGCGGCCAGCCGCTGGACGCGTGCCCTGAGGGTGGACAGGACGGCCGGGTCGGCGCCCTCGGCGCCGTCCGCGGCCGCGGCGTCGGCGCCGGCGATGAGGGTCTCGGCGATGATGTCGGCGACCTCGGCGAAGGCCTCCGCGTCGAAGCCGCGGGTGGCCAGGGCCGGGGTGCCGATGCGCAGGCCCGAGGTGACCATCGGCGGGCGCGGGTCGAAGGGCACGGCGTTGCGGTTGACGGTGATCTCGACCTGCGCGAGCAGGTCCTCGCCCTGCCGGCCGTCCAGCGCCGAGCCGCGGAGGTCCACGAGCACCAGGTGCACGTCCGTGCCGCCGCTGACCACGGTGATCCCCCGGGACTCGACGTCCGGGGAGAGCAGGCGGCGGGCGAGGATCCTGGCGCCCTCGAGGGTCCGTTCCTGCCGGCGGCGGAAGTTCTCGCCGGCGGCGATCCTGAACGCCACGGCCTTGCCGGCGATCACGTGCTCGAGCGGGCCGCCCTGCTGACCGGGGAAGACCGCGGAGTTGAGCTTCTTGGCGATCTCGGCCTCGTTGGACAGGATCAGGCCGCCGCGCGGACCGGCCAGCGTCTTGTGCGTGGTGGAGGTGACGACGTGGGCGTGCGGCACCGGGCTGGGGTGCAGCCCGGCCGCGACCAGCCCGGCGAAGTGGGCCATGTCGACCATGAAGTACGCTCCGACCTCGTCGGCGATCGCGCGGAAGGCGGCGAAGTCCAGCTGCCGGGAGTAGGCCGACCAGCCGGCGATGATCAGCTGCGGGCGGTGCTCCCGGGCCAGCCGGGCGACCTCGTCCATGTCCACGGTGCAGGTGCTCTCCGCCACGCCGTAGGGCACGACCTGGTAGAGCTTGCCGGAGAAGTTCAGCTTCATGCCGTGGGTCAGGTGCCCGCCGTGGGCGAGGTTCAGACCCAGGATGGTGTCCCCGGGCTGGAGCAGCGCGTGCATGACCGCGGCGTTGGCCTGCGCCCCGGAGTGGGGCTGGACGTTCGCGAAGCCGGCGCCGAAGAGCTCCTTGACCCGGTCGATGGCCAGCTGCTCGATCACGTCCACGTGCTCGCAGCCGCCGTAGTAGCGGCGCCCGGGATAGCCCTCGGCGTACTTGTTGGTCAGCACGGAGCCCTGGGCCTGCATCACGGCCACGGCGGTGTGGTTCTCCGAGGCGATCATCTCCAGGCCCTCGCGCTGACGGCCGAGCTCCTGGTCGATCTGCGCGGCGACCTCGGGGTCGAGCTCGGCGAGGTCGGCGTTCTGGGTTTCGACGTCCTGCTGCGTCTCCGTGCTCATGCCTGGTCCTCCTGGGCCTGCGCGTACTGCTCGGCGGTCAGCAGCTCGCCCTCGTCGGTGACCTCGACGGTGAACAGCCAGCCCTCGCCGTAGGGGTCGGAGTTCACGAGCCCGGGGTCGTCGACGACGGCGTCGTTGACCTCGGCGACGGTGCCGGAGACCGGCGCGAAGAGCTCGGAGACGGACTTGGTGGACTCCACCTCGCCGCACACCTCGCCGGCGGTGACGGTGGAGCCGGCCTCGGGCAGGTCGAGGTAGACGACGTCGCCCAGGGCGTCGACGGCGACGGCGGACAGGCCGACCTTCACGGGGGTGGACTCGTCCACCCACTCGTGCTCGGCGGAGTAGCGCAGGTGGGACGGGATGTTGCTCATGGTCGGGATCCTTTCAACGGGTAGGACGACTCGACAGGTGGGGACGACTCGACAGGTGGGGACGACTCGACAGGTGGGGACGACGACGGGGCGGGCCCCGGTCACTCCCCGCGCTTGTAGAAGGGCAGGGCGACGACCGCGAACGGCACCGGCTTGCCGCGCAGGTCGACCTGCACCTCGGTGCCGGGCTCGGTGTGCTCGTTGTCGACGTAGGCCATGGCGATGGGGTAGCCCAGGGTCGGGCTGAGCGCCCCGGAGGTCACCTCGCCGACGACCGTCCCGTCCACGCTGATCGGGTAGTGGCCGCGGGCCGCACGGCGGCCCTCACCGCGCAGGCCGACCAGCTTGCGGGACACCCCGGCCGCCTTGCGGGCCTCCAGCGCAGGGCGGCCCACGAACTCCTCCTCCTTCTTGAAGGAGACGACCGGGCCGAGGCCGGCCTCGTACGGCGTGAGGTCCCGCGTGAGCTCCTGGCCGTAGAGCGGCATCCCGGCCTCCAGACGGAGGGAGTCGCGGCAGGCGAGCCCGCACGGGATCAGCCCGTGCCCCTGACCGGTCTCCAGGAGCGTCTTCCACAGCGGCGCGGCGTGGGCGTTGGGCACGTAGAGCTCGAAGCCGTCCTCCCCGGTGTAGCCGGTGCGGGCCAGCAGGACCTCGGTCCCGGCGACGGTGGCCGGCGCGGCGGAGTAGTACTTCAGGTCCGCGACGAGCTGCTGCTGCTCCGCGGGGACCAGCTCCTGCAGGACGGCCTGCGCGGCCGGGCCCTGGACGGCGATCAGGGAGGTCTCGGCGGACTCGTCGGCCACGGTCACGTCGAAGCCGGCGGCCCGCTCCTGGAGGGCGGCGAGCACGGTCGGGGCGTTGCCGGCGTTGGGCACCACCAGGTACTCGTCCTCGGCCAGCCGGTAGCTGATCAGGTCGTCGATGATCCCGCCCTCGGGGGTGCAGATCAGGGAGTACTTCGCCCGTCCCACGGCGATGGCGGCGAGGTTGCCGACCAGGGCGGTGTTCAGGAACGTCGCGGCGTCCGGGCCGGTGACCCGGATCTCGCCCATGTGGGAGAGGTCGAACAGGCCGGCGGCGGTGCGCACGGCGCGGTGCTCGGCCAGCTCGGAGCCGTACTTCAGGGGCATGTCCCAGCCGCCGAAGTCGGTGAAGGAGGCTCCGAGCGCGGCGTGCTCGTCGTGCAGGGCGGTGTGCTGGGACGTGGTGTCGGCGGTCATGTCGGTGCCTTTCGTTGCGGTGCCGGTCAGTTCTCGAAGGCCTCGGGGGCCGGGCAGGAGCAGACCAGATTGCGGTCCCCGGCGGCGCCGTCGATGCGGCCGACCGGCGGGAAGTACTTGTCCTGGCGCAGCTCGGGGACGGGGAAGGCGCCCTGCTCGCGGGAGTACCGGCGGTCCCAGTCGCTCGCGGCCACGACCTCGGCGGTGTGCGGGGCGTGGCGCAGCGGGCTCTCCTCGGCGCTGAACTCCCCGCGGGCCACCTGCTCGATCTCGGCGCGGATGGTGGCCATCGCGGTGATGAACCGGTCGATCTCGCCGAGGTCCTCGGACTCGGTCGGCTCGACCATCAGCGTCCCGGCCACCGGGAAGGACAGGGTCGGGGCGTGGAACCCGAAGTCGATCAGCCGCTTGGCCACGTCCTCGGCGGTCACGCCGGTGCGGGCGGTCAGGGCGCGCAGGTCCAGGATGCACTCGTGGGCGACCAGCCCGTTGTTGCCGGTGTAGAGCACCGGGTAGTGCTCGTTCAGCGCGGTGGCGACGTAGTTCGCCGTCAGCAGCGCCGTCTGCGTGGCCCGGGTGAGGCCCTCGCCGCCCATCATCGCGACGTAGGCCCAGGAGATGGGCAGCACGCCGGCCGAGCCGTACATCGTGGCCGAGATCGGCGCCCCGGCCGCCCGGGAGGCCTGGGCGCCGGTCGCGTCACCGGGCAGGAAGGGCGCCAGGTGCGCGGCCACCGCCACGGGCCCGACGCCGGGTCCGCCGCCGCCGTGCGGGATGCAGAAGGTCTTGTGCAGGTTCAGGTGGGACACGTCCCCGCCGAACTTCCCGGGCTGGGCCAGGCCGACCAGGGCGTTGAGGTTGGCCCCGTCGATGTACACCTGCCCGCCGGCGGCGTGGACGGCGTCGCAGACCTGGCGCACGTCGGCGTCGTAGACCCCGTGGGTGGACGGGTAGGTGACCATGATGGCGGCCAGCCGGTCGTGGTGGGCCTCGATCTTGGCGTCGAGGTCCGCGTGGTCGATCGTCCCGTCCGCGGCCGTCCTCACGACGACGACCTGCATGCCGGCCAGGACCGCGGAGGCGGCGTTGGTGCCGTGGGCCGACGCCGGGATGAGGCAGACGGTGCGCTGCCCCTCGCCGCGGGAGCGGTGGTAGTCGCGGATGGCCAGCAGGCCGGACAGCTCGCCCTGGGAGCCGGCGTTGGGCTGGAGGGACACGGCGGCGTAGCCGGTGATCTCCTCCAGGCGGCTCTCCAGGTCGGCGATCAGCGCGCGCCAGCCGGTGGTCTGGTGGGCCGGAGCCAGCGGGTGGATCGAGGCGAACTCGGGCCAGCTGATGGCGGCCATCTCGGCCGTGGCGTTGAGCTTCATGGTGCAGGAGCCCAGCGGGATCATCGTCCGGTCCAGGGCCAGGTCCCGGTTCTCCAGGCGCGTCAGGTAGCGCAGCATCTGCGTCTCGGAGCGGTGGGCGGAGAACACCGGGTGGGTGAGGAACTCCGAGCTGCGCCGCAGCTCCTCGTCGAGCTCGAAGCCGCGGGGTCCGGCGGCGACCTGCGCGGGCGCCTCCTGGACCCCGAAGGCCTCGGCGACGAGCACGAGGTGCTCGGGCCTGGTCGCCTCGTCGCAGGAGATGCCGACGTGGTCGGCGTCGACGAACCGCAGGTTCACGCCGCGGCCCTCGGCCGCGCGGACGACCTTCCCGGCCTGGCCGGTCACCCGCACGGTCAGCGTGTCGAAGAAGTGGCCGGAGACCAGGTCGAGACCGGCCCGGTCCAGGACGGTGGCCAGGGTCCGGGCGTGGTCGTGCACGCGGCCGGCGATGGCCCGCAGCCCCTCGGGGCCGTGGTGGACGGCGTACATGCCGGCCACGACGGCCAGCAGCGCCTGGGCGGTGCAGATGTTGGACGTGGCCTTCTCGCGGCGGATGTGCTGCTCGCGCGTCTGCAGGGCCAGGCGGTAGGCCGCCCGTCCCGTCGGGTCCTTGGAGACGCCCACGAGGCGGCCGGGCAGGTTGCGCTCCAGGCCGGGGCGCACCGCCATGTAGGCCGCGTGCGGACCGCCGAAGAACAGGGGGACCCCGAAGCGCTGGGAGGAGCCCACCGCGATGTCCGCGCCCTGCTCGCCGGGCGGGGTGATGAGGGTCAGGGCCAGCAGGTCGGCGGCGACCGTGACCATCGCCCCGCGCTCCTTGGCCTCGGCGATCACCGCGGCGTGGTCGGTGACCCGCCCGGAGACCCCGGGCTGCTGCAGGACCACGCCGGTGATCTCGCCCTCGGGCAGACCGGACCTCAGGTCGGCGACCTGCACGGCGAAGCCCAGCGCCTCGGCGCGGGCCCGCACCACGGCGAGGGTCTGCGGCAGGGCGTCGGCGTCCAGCACGATCGCGCCGTTGCCGCGGGCCTTGTTGGCCCGGCGCATCAGCAGCACCGCCTCGACGACCGCGGTCGCCTCGTCCAGCAGCGAGGCGTTGGCCACGGGCAGCGCCGTGAGGTCGGCGACCATGGTCTGGAAGTTCAGCAGCGCCTCAAGGCGTCCCTGGGAGATCTCGGCCTGGTAGGGGGTGTAGGCGGTGTACCAGCCCGGGGACTCCAGCACGTTGCGCAGGATCACCGGGGGCGTGTGGGTGTCGTAGTAGCCCTGGCCGATCATCTGCACGGCGGTGGTGTTGCGGCTCGCGTAGGCGCGCAGCTGCTCCAGCACCTCCTGCTCGCTGAGCGCCTCGGGCAGCTGCAGCGGGGTGCGCTGACGGATGTCGGCGGGCACGGCGGCGTCGGCCAGGGCGTCGAGGTCGGTGTAGCCCACGCGGTCGAGCATGCGCTGGGCGTCGTCGGGACGGGCACCGATGTGCCGGTCGGCGAAGACCGTCGTCGGGGACGTGGTCGTGGGCTGGATCGTCATGAGGAACTCCCGGGGGCTGCACGCCAGGTCGGCGTGGATCGGTTCGAGTTCCTCCCCGCTCTGTCTGGGACCTGAGAGATTCCGCGGCCGGAGGGCCGCTTGCACCGTCGGTGAGTCCGGCGCCGGGCGCCGGGCTGCTTTCCAGAGTTGCCGAACCGTGGTGGTACAGGGGCCTGAGAGTTTCCTGGGGAGGAATTGCTCCTACGGCGCCCGCCGGTGGGCGGGACTCTCCCACCACGATTCATTGGCTTTCTCAAGGGTAGCCCGGCTCACACGCGGCTGTCCACACCTCGCACTTCGGCGAGCCTGCCGGCAAGCCTGGGCGTACAGTGGCGACCGCGTCCCGAGATTGTGCCACCGGTCCCGGGGTGCCCAGATGTCACCGGGCGCTGGAGCTCCGCTTGGGCCCGCGAGCGCTGAGGCGGCGCGCCGCGTCCTCGAACATCGTCGTCATGGCGGCCTCCGCCGCCGTGGGCTGACTGTCCTTCATCCGCGCCAGGAGGATCCGCCGCTGCGGAACCTCCCCCGAGAGCGGGATGACGCGCACGTCGTCGCGCAGCACCGTCAGCGCGAGACGCGGGACGAGCGCGACGCCCACCCCGACGGCGACCATGGCCTGGGCCTCCTGGTAGTCGTTCGCCTCGTAGGCCACGCGAGGCTGGAACCCGATGGAGTTGGCGGCCCGGACGAGCACCTCGATCATCGGGTGTTCGCCCGTGCGCACGACCCACATCTCGTCGAGCAGTTCGGACATCGCGACCGATTCGCGCGAGGCGAGCGGGTGCGACAGGGAGACGACGAGGTCGGTCGGATCGTGGAGCAGATGCTGCACGTCGACCTCCGGGACCTCCAGGCGGGACCACTGGTAGTCCCACAGGAGACTCATCGAGATGTCCCGGGTCGAGAGCATCTTCAGCAGGGCGTCACGCCGGGTGCTCCGTACCGACAGCTCGATCAGGGGATGCTCGCGCGCGAACTTGCTGATGGCCAAGGGCACCAGCGAGGAGCCGGCCGTGGGGAACGTCCCCATGCGCAGGGTCCCGGCCCGGAGGCCGGCGATGTCGTCCAGCGAGTACTGCAGGGACACGAGGCGGCCGCGGATCTGCTCGGCGTGCTTGACCACCGCTTGTCCGGCATCGGTTAACACGATGCCGCGACTGTGGCGCTGGAGTAAAGGCTGCCCGGCCTCGGTCTCGAGCTTCCGGAGCTGTTGGGAGATGGCGGACACCGAGTAGCCGAGAGCCTCGGCGGCGAGAGTCATCGTGCCGAAGGAGGCCACGTCGGCGAGCAGCAGGACGCGTTCTGTGCTGGAGGGTTTGATCATGATTGAAGTATAGCTTCAGTAGCTGTACAGAAGTGTGATCTTGCTTAACCTTTCGACCCCCCTGAGACTGAGTGTGTCGGAGATCTCACCACGAGGTCGGGCAGTTCGGAGAGGTTGATCTATGCACATTCCAGCGGTCGTGATGCGCGGCGGGACCAGCAAGGCACTGTTCTTCCACGAGAAGGACCTGCCGGTGGACCCCGCCCTGCGTGACGCGTTCATCCTGGCGGCCATGGGCAGCCCCGATCCCTATCGTCGGCAGATCGACGGACTCGGTGGTGCGGTGTCCACGACGAGCAAGGTGGCGATCATCGGCGACGGCACGGCGTACGGCGTCGACGTCACCTACGAGTTCGGGCAGGTGAGCCTGGACCAGCCGCTGGTGGACCGCCGCAGCAACTGCGGGAACATCTCCTCGGCTGTCGGGCCCTTCGCCGTCGACGAGGGACTGGTGGAGGCCACCGACCCCGTGACGCTCGTGAGGTTCCTCAACCTCAACACGAACAAGGTCATCGTCGCCCACGTCCCGACGAGGAACGGGCGCTTCGACCCCATCGGCGACTTCGAGCTCGCGGGTGTCCCCGGACGCGCGTCCAGGGTGCAGATGGACTTCGTGAGCCCCGGCGGGGCCGTGACCGGGAGGCTGCTCCCCACGGGCTCCGTGGTCGACGAGCTGACCCTGCCGGGGCTGGGGACGATTCCCGTCTCCATCGTCGACGCGGCCAATCCGCTGGTGTTCGTCCGCTGGGAGGACCTGGGCCTGACGGGCCTCGAGGTGCCGGCCCAGGTGGATGCCGATCCGGCGTTGCTGGCCAGGATCGAGTCGGTGCGAGCCCAGGCCTCCGTGCTGGCGGGCATCACCGCCACCGTGGAGGAGGCGACCCGGGAGGCGCCGTCGGTTCCCAAGCTCTCCCTGGTCGGCGCCCCGAGGGAATACGTCGCGACCAACGGGCTGACCGTCCGCGCGGAGGAGAGCAGCGTGCGGGCGATGATGATGTCGATGGGCCGCGTCCACAACTCCTACCCGTTGACCGGGGCGATCGCGACCGCGGTCGCGGCCAATGTGCCCGGGACGCTGGTCCACGATGTCGCGAGCCCCGACGACGGGGAATTCGTCATCGGTCATCCCGCAGGGCTGCTGGTGATGACCGCGGACGTCGAGCACGACGGAACCGAGTGGCGGGCCAACAGCGCCTCCGGCTTCAGGACCTCACGGCGGCTGATGGAGGGCCAGGTGCTCGTCCCCGACGAACGACTGGCCGTGTAGCACTCGCCGGTCCGAGCAACTCCCCTGAACTGCGATATGAACGGCGGTGTCACAGCCGCTCCCTACACAAGAGGTGACAGATCATGATCATGAACATCAAGAAGCACACCGTTGCGGCTGTGGCCGCCACGTCGGCCCTGCTGCTCGGGGCGTGCGCCGCTCCCGACCAGAGCGCCGCGGGCGGCCAGGGAGACGGCGGCATGCCCTCCTCGGTCACCCTGAAGGTGCCCTACTCGGCCGGCGGCGGGACCGACACCTGGGCGCGGTTCGTGGCGCCCTACCTGGAGGAGCACGTGGAGGGCAACCCCCGCTTGATGGTCGAGAACGTTCCCGGCGGCGAGTCCGTCACGGGGTCCAACGAGTTCGTGCACTCCGGCGGAACCAGCGGCGAGAGCCTCCTGGTCACGTCGGGCACCACCTACTTCCAGGCGCTGCTCGGCCAGCCCGGGGTCGAGTTCGACTTCGCCGAGATGATCCCGTTGATGCTCAACGGAACGGGCGGCGTGGTCTACGTGAACTCCAGCACCGGGATCGAGAGCGCCGAGGACCTCGTCGACTACACCGACACCCTGTCCTACGGCGGGATCAGCGCGACCGGCCTCGACCTGACCCTCCTGCAGGCCATGGACGTCCTGGACGTCGACATCGAGTCGACCTTCGGGTTCGAGGGCCGTGGTCCTGCGCGGCTGGCGCTGGAGCGCGGCGAGGTGAACCTCGACTACCAGACGACCTCGGCCTACAAGACCCAGGTGGAGCCCCTGGTGGAGTCGGGGCAGGCCGTCCCGCTGTTCAGCTTCGGCGTCCTCGAGGACGGGGAGATCGTGCGCGACCCCGCACTGCCCGACCTCCCGACGCTGGAGGAGGTCTACGAGAACATCCACGGGGAAGAGCCCTCCGGGGAGGCCTACGAGGCGTACCGGGCCTTCCTGGTGCCGGGCTACGTCTACCAGAAGGGCATCTGGGCGAACGAGGGCACTCCGGAGGAGATCGTGAGCGCCTTCCGTGACGCGGCGACCGAGGTCGCCGAGGACGAGGAGTTCGTCAGCGCCGGCGAGGACGTGCTCGGCGGATACCCGCTCGTCTCCGGGGAAACCGCGGAGGAGGACCTGCGCGAGTCCTTCCAGATCGAGGACTCCGTCCGTCAGTACACCCTCGACATGCTCGAGAGCGAGCACGGCGTGACGGTGGACGGCCAGTAACCACCCCGTGCCCGCCCGGTCCGGGCGCACCCGGTCGCACCGGGTGCGCCCGGACCGGCCTCAGCCCCCTGTTCCCCCGCTCGGAAGGACGTCATGAAGCCCACGGTGTTGATCATCGACGACAGGGAAGGGCTGATCGGGGCGTCCCCCGGTGCCGGGCGTCTTCGCGACCTCGCCGACGTGCGGGTCGTCCCCGGTTCGCTGGACGAGCTCGACGACGCGTACCTGAGCACCGTGCAGGTGCTGATGGCGGTGCGCGAGCGCACCCCCTTGGGGGCCGATGCCCTGGGGCGGCTGCCCTCGCTCGAGCTCCTGCTGCAGACGGGCGGGCACGCCTACCACGTGGACGGCGACCACCTGGCCGGACGCGGCATCCCGGTCACCCTCATGCGCAGGGCGTACGGCCCCCGGGCCGCGGTTCCCGAGCTGACGTTCGCCCTGGCCGTCGCGGCGCTGCGCATGCTCCCCGCGGCACACGCCTCCATGGTGGACGGGCAGTGGCGATCCTTCACCGGCCGGACGCTCCGGGGCAGGACCATGGGCATCCTCGGGTACGGCAGGCACGGGACCAACGTCGCCCGCCTCGCCCGGGCCTACGGCATGGACGTCGTCGTCTGGCGGAGGGACCCCGCGAAGGTGGTGTCCGACGGCGTCGCGCTCGCCGATCTGGACACCGTGCTCGAGGTCAGCGACGTGCTGAGCGTGCACCTGAGGCTCAGCGACGAGTCCCGGGGCCTGCTGGACGGGCCACGCCTGCAGCGGATGAAGCCGGGATCGCTGCTCATCAACACCGCGCGCGGGGCGATCGTCGACGAGTCGGCCCTGGTCGACGCCCTGGTCTCCGGTCCGCTGTCGGCGGCCGGGCTGGACGTCTTCGCGCAGGAGCCGCTGCCTCCCGGCTCTGCGTTGCGGGGCCTGCCCAACGTCGTGCTCACCCCGCACATCGGCTGGACCGTGGAAGAGGTGCTGACCGAGTTCGCCGAGATCGCCGCCGACCAGCTGGAGGCGTTCCTCACGGTCGGCCTGGCCAGGGACGAGCTGCTGGATCCCGCGGTACGCCTCCGTGGCGACGCCATCGGGA
This sequence comes from Kocuria rhizosphaerae, assembly GCF_044462265.1. Lineage (NCBI taxonomy): Bacteria > Bacillati > Actinomycetota > Actinomycetes > Micrococcales > Micrococcaceae > Kocuria > Kocuria rhizosphaerae. The sequence goes on along the minus strand of NZ_JBISWL010000032.1, from coordinate 64,056 downwards.
CGCTGCGATGACCGTGCGGCCCGCGGGAGCCGTACGACCGGCGTGAGGGAACGAGGCCGCGGGTCGCGGCCCGCCGGTGCGGACGCCGTCAGGAGCGCCCTCCTGCTCCTGGGCGGCGGCGCTCTCGGGGCGGGAGCGCTCACGGTGCTGCACGTGCCCGCCGGCGCCCTCATCGGGGCCGTCAGCGGTGCCATGGCGGTGAACGCCCTCGCCGACCGCCGCCGCGCACGGCCGACGACGCGCCGCCGCGCCCCGGCGGCGCACGTGAGGGCCCTGCCGAAACCTCTGCGGGTGACGGGGCAGGTGCTGCTGGGCGTGGTCGCGGGATCCCAGCTGACCGGCGACACGCTGCGCCTCCTGCTCGGCGCCGGCGTCCCGGTGCTCGCCTATGTCGCCGCTCTCCTGGGCAGCACCGCACTCCTGGCGAGGTACCTGTTCACCAGGCACCGGATGGACCCGCTGACCGCCGTCATGTCGGCGGCCCCCGGCGGGGTCAGCGAACTCCTCGTCTCCGCGGAGCGCCGGGGAGCCGAGCTCCACGTGGTGCTGACCATCCACATGTTCCGGGTCCTCACGGTCGTGCTCCTCGTCCTGCCGGTGCTGGTCGTCGCCCTGGAGGCCGGATGACCCTCGAGCTGCTGGCCGTGCTCGCGGGCGGCATGGCCGGCGCCGCGGCCGGGCGTCTCGTCCGGCTGCCCATGTGGCCGGTCACGGGAGCGATCCTGGGCTCCGCGGCCGCCACCATGGTGTTCTCCGTCTCGGCCACCGTGCCGCACGGGCTCGGCTTCACGGCTCAGGTGCTGGTGGGCACCGCCGTGGGGGCGGCCGTGCTGCCCGGATTCCGGCGGGAGCTCCGCCGTCTTCTGGCGCCGGCCGTGATCGTCACCTCACTCCTGGTGTCCGTGGGCATCGGTGGCGCATGGGTGGTCATCGCGTGCGGACTGCTGGAGCCGAGCGCGGCCCTGCTGGGCATGGTGCCCGGTGGCGTGGGCGAGATGGTGGCGGCCAGTGCCGCCCTCCGGGCGGACAGCGCCCTCGTGGCGGGGCTGCACATCGTGCGACTCCTGCTGAGCCTGTGGACCCTCCCCGTGCTGATCCGGTGGGCTTCCGGGTGGACGCGCCGCGATCCGGGCCCCTCGGACAACACTTAAGTGGACCTTCACGCACATCTGCAGTCCTGGGGAATGGCGTGAAGGAACGTGCCGGCGCTGCCACCCCCTTGCGGTGGAGCGTGTTGTTCACGGCCAGGATGGCCTGCCCGGTGCCGGGCCACGCTGTCCCCGGTGCCGGTCAATTGAAGTATTGCTTCACGACTTCTGTAGAAATTGGCACATCCTTAACTCACACAGTTGCCTCTGGGGTCGCTACTGTGGGCTGAGTCACCCGGGCGCGTCCCGGTGGCTCGGGTGCGAGAGGAACTCTCCGTCCCCACCGTCGTCGGCCTGAGAAGTGCCGGAACATCCGAAAGGAAGGTCCACCCGTGGTAGATGCAGCCTTCAGCGCACTCGGGTCGTTCCTCGACCCGAGCATGTTGCTCTTTCTCCTGATCGGGGTCATCGCAGGCCTGGTCATCGGAGTGATCCCAGGACTCGGTGGAACCGGCGCCGTCGCAGTGCTGCTGCCCTTCGTGTTCGTTCTCGAGCCGGCCCCGGCGATGGCGCTGATCATCGGCGCCGTCGCGGTCGTGCACACCTCGGACACCGTGACGTCGGTCCTGATCGGCATACCAGGTTCCGCGTCGGCGTCGGTGCTGCTCCTGGACGCGCACCAGATGGCGAGGAAGGGGCAGGGCGCGAGGGCGCTGTCGATCGCCTTCCTGTCCTCGATGGTGGGCGGGCTCATCGGCATCGTCGCCCTGACCCTCGCCATCCCGATCGCACGGCCCCTGGTGCTGTCCCTGGGCTCGCCGGAGATCTTCATGCTGACCGTCCTCGGTATCGCCCTGACGGCCATGCTCTCCAAGGGGCACGTGCTGAAGGGCCTCATCGCGGGTCTGTTCGGCCTCCTGCTGGCGCAGGTCGGTGGGGCGCCGACGTCTCCCGAGTACCGGTACACGTTCGACACGCTGTTCCTCACCGAGGGACTCGGCCTCGTGGCGGTGGCCCTCGGCATCTTCGGCGTGGCCGAGGTCATCTCCCTGGTCGCCCGGAGGCAGGCGGTCTCGAGCGTCGAGAGCATCGGCTCGGGCTGGGCCGCCGGGGCCAGGGACGTCCTCACCCACTGGGTCCACGTCGTCCGTGGGTCACTGGTCGGGGTGATGGTCGGCATCCTGCCCGGCGTCGGCGCGACCGCCGGGTCGTGGATGGCGTACGGTCAGGCCCAGGCCACCGCGCGCGGCAAGAACAAGAACACCTTCGGCACGGGGGACCCGCGCGGTGTCATCGCCCCCTCGGCCGCCGGCAACTCGGTCGAGGCCGGTGCCCTGATCCCGACGCTGCTCTTCGGCATCCCGGGAGCGGCGCCCTTCGCCCTGCTCCTGGGCGCCCTGCTCATCTTCGGCATCGAACCGGGACCGCGGATCCTCACGAACAACCTCGACATCGTCTACGTCATCGTGTGGTCGTTCGCCATCGCGAGTGTGGCCGGTGCGCTGTTCTGCTTCCTGCTGGCCAAGCCCCTGGCGAAGCTGAGCTTCATCCGCTTCCCGCTGCTGGCCGCCGCGATCATCCCCATCCTCTTCATGAGCGGCTTCCAGGAGCCCCTCGAGCTGCAGGTCTTCTGGGTCATGCTGGCGCTGGGCATCGTGGGCTGGATCATGAAGACCTTCGACGTGCCCCGCGCGCCCTTCCTGATCGGCTTCGTCCTGGCGCTGCCGCTCGAGCGCTACTACTTCCTCACCGCCAACCTCTACGACTTCGGCGAATGGGTGACCCGGCCCGCGGTCATGGTCATGATCGCCATCCTGGTGGTTCCCGCGGCCGTCAACCTGATCCAGAAGCTCCGGGGGAAGGTCGACGTGGAGGGCATGGTCCGCGAAGGCGCGGAGTCCGGGGAGTCGGTCGCCCCGACCGTCTGGTACCCGGTCGTCACAGCCGCGTTCCTCGTGGTGTTCGTCGTCGGGTTCGTCATGGCCCAGTCCTTCTCCGAGGCCGCAGGCATGTTCCCCAAGCTCGCCACCGGGATCGGAGCCATCCTCTCCGCCGTCGCGCTCGTCATCGACATCCGCAACCACCGTGTCGCCAGGCGGCTCGACGTCCGTCCGGACCGGCTGGCGTGGCGGGAGACGCTGCGCACGGTGGGACTGTCCCTGCTGTGGATCCTCGGCTACATCGTGATCGTCTACGTCTTCGGGATGCTCGTCGGGACGGTGCTCTTCGTCCCGGTGTTCCTGTGGCTGGTCGCCAAGGCGCGCATCCGCACGATCATCGTCTACCCACTCGTCGTCCTCGGCTTCCTCCTGGTGCTGCAGGAGTACGCGCAGATCGTCATGCCCATCGGCTACATCTACCTGGGCATCTGACCGGACTCGAGAGGACACCCGATGAATGCGACTGACGCGGAGCCGTCGGCGGCCGCGGCGCCGTCCAGGACGCTGACCGTGACGATCATCCCCGGAGACGGGATCGGTCCCGAACTGACCCGCAGCGCGGTCAGGGTCATGGACGCGGCGTGCGCCATGACCGGCCTCGACCTCGACGTGACCGAAGAACGGGCGGGCGCCGGAGTGTACCGCGAGACCGGGGCCGCCCTGCTCCCCGGCGCGCTGGACCGGCTCCGAGCCGGGGACGGGGTGCTGAAGGGACCGGTCGGCCTGCCGGAGGTGCGCAGACCGGACGGCACCGAAGGCGGTCTCCTCGGAGGACTGCTCCGGAACGGGCTCGACACGTTCGCCAACGTCCGCCCGGTGCGACTTCTCCCCGGGGTCCGAGCCGCCACGACAGCCGGAGCCGGCTCCATCGACTACGTGATCGTGCGTGAGAACACCGAGGGCCTCTACCTGTCGCGCGGCGCCGGAGTGCGCACCCACCACGCGGCCGCGGACCAGATGCTGATCACCCGTGCCGGCACCGAACGAGTCGTCCGGTTCGCGTTCGAGCAGGCGCTACGCCGCTCGGGAGCCCCGCGTGACGGCGTCCGGCGCGTGACCTGCGTGGACAAGAGCAACGTGCTCCGCAGCTTCGCCCTGTTCCGGGAGGTCTTCGACGAGGTGGCCGCGGAACACCCGGACGTCGAGGCCGACCACTACTACGCCGACGCGGCCGCGCATGCGCTGGTGACGGAGCCGGACCGGTTCGACGTGCTCGTGATGGAGAACTTCCTCGGCGACGTCCTGAGCGACCTGGGGGCCGGAACGGTCGGAGGACTGGGCATGTGCCCGTCAGGGAACATCGGCACGGACGCCGCCTACTTCGAACCCATCCACGGCAGCGCCCCGCTCATCGCGGGCCGGAACCTCGCCAACCCCACGTCCCAGATCCTCAGCGCGGCCATGCTCCTGCGGCACTGCGGACAGGCGGAGGCCGCCCGGCTCGTCGAGTCCGCGGTCGAGGGCGCATTCGCCGAGGGCCACATCACCATCCTCCCCACGGGATCGCCCGCCGCCGGCACGGAAGCCGTCACGGACGTGGTGCTCGAGCACCTCGCATCCGCCGCGCGAGCCCGCGGCGGGACACCCGACATGCCGACTACTGAGCCGACTACTGAAAGGAAGAGAAGATGAGCATCGTCCTGGCCCATGTGCCGAACGCCCTCGGCGAAACCGCGCTCCGGTTCGCCATCAATGAGGCGTCCGTCCACCACACCAAACTGGTGGTGGTCAATTCGTCCCGGGGCGGGGCACTCGGTGACCCCCACCTGGCCTCGCAGGAGCAGCTGGACGAGCTGCGCGACCTCGCGACCCAAGCCGGCGTCGAGGTCGAGGTCGAGCAGCCGATCCGCAACGAGGACCCGGACTTCGAGGTCATCGACGCCGCGACGAGGCACGACGCCATCATGATCGTCCTCGCCGTCCGCCGCCGCTCGACCGTGGGCAAGCTGGTGATGGGCAGCACCGCCCAGCGCATCCTCATGGAGGCCGACATCCCCGTCGTCGCCGTCAAACCGGCCGTTCCCCGGCCGACCCGTCACTGACCTGTGCCCGTCACACCACCGGACCAGCCGTATTCGATCAGGAGAGCACGCATGACCAGGAACTCATCGCAGGACAACGGCCACATCGACGTGATCGTCGTGGGCGGGGGGAACGCCGGTTTCTCCGCCGCGCACGCGGCGGCGGAACGGGGCCGCTCCGTGGTCCTCCTCGAGAAGGGGGAGGAGGACATGGCCGGCGGCAACAGCTACTACACCGCAGGGGCCACCCGGATCTCCCACGCCGGCTTCGACGACATCCGCGATCTGGTCGAACCGGACGACCGCCACGCCGCGACCGAGGTGCCGCCCTACTCTCCGGAGGAGTACGCGGCGGACCTGGCCAAGGTGACGAACGGGAAGAACTATCCGGACCTCACGGAGGTGCTCGTCACCGAGAGCCAGCCGACCCTCAGGTGGCTGCACGGACTCGGTCTGAAGTACCGCCTGATGTACGAGCGCCAGGCCTACGAGCGACCGGACGGCGGGTATCTCTTCTGGGGAGGCCTGCACATCGGCAACGTGGGCGGTGGCGAGGGGCTCATCGCCGACCACACCCGCGTGGCCCACGAGCTGGGCATCGACCTCCGCTACGGCCACGACGTGACCGGTCTGGTGACCGAGGACGACAAGGTCGTGGGCGTGACCTACAGCAACTCCGCCGGGGACATCGGTGAACTGCGCGCCGAATCCGTGGTGCTGGCCGCCGGTGGCTTCGAGACGAACCCCGAGCTCCGGCGCCAGCACCTGGGGCGGGGGTGGGAGAACGCCAAGGTGCGGGGCACCCCCTACAACGACGGCTCGCTCCTGCAGTCGGCTCTCGAGCTCGGGGCCGCCCCGGGGGGTGACTGGAGCACGTGCCACAGCGTCCAGTGGGACGCCTTCACCGAGAAGAACGAGAGCAACCGTGAACTCACCAACCGGCTCACGCGAGGGGGGTATCCGCTCGGCATCATCGTGAACACGGAGGGGCGGCGCTTCCTCGACGAGGGCGCCGACTTCCGCAACTACACCTACGCCAAGTACGGGGCGGAGATCCTCAAGCAGCCGGGGTCGATCGCCTACCAGGTCTTCGACGCCACGCAGCGCGCTCTGCTGCGGAGCGAGGAGTACGACATGCCCGGCATCTCCGTGGAGAGCGCGGACTCGATCGAGGGGCTGGCGCGCAAGATCGGAGTGGACCCGTCCCGGCTGTCCACCACCGTCGACGAGTTCAACGCGTCCATCGACCTCGACGTCACATGGGACCCCACGGTGAAGGACGGCCGGAGGGCGGATGTCGAGCCGCCGAAGAGCAACTGGGCCGCGCCCCTGGAGACGGGGCCGTTCTACGCCTTCGCCGTCACCTGCGGGATCACGTTCACCTTCGGGGGGCTGAAGTCCGACACGCACGGTCGCGTGCTCGGGTCCGACGGCGAGTCCGTCGACGGTCTCTTCGTCTGCGGTGAGATGCTGGGTGGCCTGTTCAGCGAGAACTACCCGGGTGGCACAGGGCTCGCCGCGGGAATGGTGTTCGGCCGCCGAGCCGGCCTGCTCGCCTGAGCCGCATCCTCCGAAGCCGTCCGGGGGACGGGGCGAGGGCGCATCGTGGTCCCGGTACGTCCCAGCGTGCTGCCGGGGCCCGGCGCGCGCGCGTCGTGCCCTCCGGGGAGTCTCCGAGGTGGCTGGCTCCTCCTGTCCCGCCTTCCCCTCCTGGGCCGCCTCCGGTGAGGCGAGCCGGTCGTCATCCGCGGAGGTCCTCGCCGTCGGGGCCGGGGCCTGCTTCGAGGTCCCCGGGCGGGTCGACGTCGAGGTCCTCCTCATCGGGACCGAGGTCCTCCCGCAGGGGCCCGCTCCTCTTCGCCGGGTCGGCGTCGGTGCGCCCGGCGAAGGCGCCGGTGAGTGGTTCGCCGGGTGACTGGCTCATGCGCTGTCCTCTTCCTCATGGTGACGGGCGGGGCCCTGCGAGCCCCATTCTGGCCAAGGCCGGGCCGTCGCGGAAGGGAGCGGCTCGACGTGTCGCGGCGAGTCGAGGTCGAGGCACCGCGCGGCTCCACGAGATCGGCGGGCCGGCCGGGTCGATCGCGCGGGCGTCGGCTGCCGGGCCGAGGTCGGTGCGCGGGAGGCGTCCGTCAGGCTCGTCGTCGTGACACCGAGCCGGTGGTCGTCCGAGAGGCGCTGTCCCGCCGGTGCGGGACGAGTCCTGGGCGCGTGGCGATGCGTCGCCGGCACTTCTCCCGGAACCGCCGCGGAACTGCCGGGCAGTGGTGACATCCTGCGACGAACAACTCGTGGCCGGCTCCGGGGAACCTAGGCTGTTCGCATCAGGGAAGGTTCAGAGCAGGGGAGAACATCATGGATCAGCAGGACCCGAACCACGTGCCCGAGTCCGAGGGGGGAGCCCGGGGAAGCCACTCCCAGGCGCCGGCCTACGGCCGTCCGCAGGACGACGGGAACGCCCAGGGGTACGGGACCCGGCACGGCGAGGCTCCTGGTCCCAGCGGCTACGGTCAGCCGCAGCAGGGCTACGGGGGCCAGCAGGGCTACGGCCAGCCCGGCTACGGGCAACCCCAGCAGGGCTACGGCGCTCAGCAGGGCTATGGACAGCCCGGCTACGGCGGGCCGCAGCAGGGCTACGGCCCGTCCGGGTACGGCCAGCCGCAGCAGGGCTACGGGTATCAACCGGGCTACGGCGGTCAGCCGGGTCACGGCGCGCCGGGGAGCGCTCCCTACGGGTATCAGAACGCTCAGGGGCGGGCCGGCGCCCAGCCCGGGGTGCCCGTCGGCTTCGTCGAGGCCGTCAAGCGCTTCTACGCGAAGTACGCGCAGTTCTCCGGCCGGGCCAGTCGCTCCGAGTACTGGTGGGTCGCCCTCTACCTCGGCGCGATCTACCTGGTGCTGTCCCTGTTCATGGCGGCCGGCACGGACCAGTACGGGGAGCTCAGCGGCTTCGGGATGCTGATGACGGCTGTGCTCGTCATCTTCGGGCTGGCCCACGTCGTGCCCGCGATCGCGATCGGAGTGAGGCGTCTGCACGACGCCAACTTCTCCGGATGGTTCTACCTGCTGAGCCTCATTCCGTACGTGGGCGGGCTCGTGCTGCTCGTGTTCATGGTCCTGCCCCCGAAGCCCGAGGGCGCTCGTTTCGACCGCTGAGCCACCGCGCCCCACGCAGGCTGTGCCGGCCTTCCCGGATGGATGGCGGAGCGGCCCGGTCGCCGCGGACGGTCCGGCGCGGATCGCCGGCACGCCGCCGGGTCACCCGCTCCGGGAGGGGCGTCCCGCCCGGACGGGCTCGTGGGCGGTCCGGGCCGCGTCGTCGTCGTGCGCTCGGGCCTCGTCATCGGTGACGAGGAGGTCGTCCACGGTCGGGGGCTCCGCCTCGGGCTCGACCGTGGTGGACAGGGCCTTCTCCTTGACGAAGCACAGCAGGACGGCCGCGGCCAGGGCCAGCGGCGCGATCCACAGGTAGATCGGGGTGAGGGCGTCGCTGTAGGAGGCGACCACGGGGCCCCGCAGCGCCTCGGGCAGGGACCGCACGACGGCCGGGGTCAGCGAGTTCGCCCCGCCCGAGGCGCCCTCCAGCGCGGCGGTGGGCACCCGCTCGTTCAGCAGCGAGGTCAGGCGGCCGGCGAAGACGCTGCCCACGACGGCCGAGCCGAGCGTCGCCCCGATCTGGCGGAAGAAGTTGTTCGACGCCGTGGCGGTGCCGACCTCCCGCAGCGGGAAGGTGTTCTGCACGATCAGGACGAGGATCTGCATCGACAGACCCAGCCCCAGGCCGAGCACGCCGATCCAGAGGCAGACGCGCCACACCTCCTGCTCCTCGCTCAGGGTCGAGAGCAGGGCCAGTCCCCCGGCCACCACCACGCTGCCGACGATCGGGAGCGTCTTGTACCGCCCCGTCCGGCTCACCATCCGGCCGGAGACGACCGAGGAGATCAGCAGAGTGCCCATCATCGGGACCATCAGCAGGCCCGACGACGTCGCGTCCACGCCGAAGACCATCTGCAGGTACGTGGGCATGTAGCCGAGGGCCCCGAACATGGCCACGCCGATGAACAGGCCCGCCACCGTCGTGAGGACGAAGTTGCGCTCCCGGAACTGGTGCATGGGGATGATCGGCTCCGCGGTGCGCCGCTCCACCAGCACGAAGGCGGTGCCGGTCAGGACGGTGCCGCCGATCAGGGCCAGGATCACCGGGTCCGTCCACTCGTACGTGCCGCCGCCCCAGGTGGCGAAGAGCACCAGGCAGGTGGTGGCCGCGGCCAGCAGCGCCATGCCGAACACGTCCAGACGGGGCCGGCCGGGCCGGCGGGGCAGCTTGAGGAAGAAGACCGCTCCGGCCAGGGCGAGCAGGCCCAGGGGGACGTTGATCCAGAACACCCAGCGCCAGCCGGGTCCCTCCGTGAACCAGCCGCCCAGCAGCGGCCCGATCACCGAGGCCACGGCGAACACCCCGCCCATCACGCCCATGTACTTCCCGCGCTCGCGGGCCGGGACGACGTCCGCGATGGCGGCCTGGGAGAGGATGAGCAGCCCGCCGCCGCCGAGTCCCTGCACGGCGCGGGCGGCGATGAGCACGCCCATGCTGTTCGCCAGGGCGCCGATGACCGAGCCGATCATGAAGATCACGATCGCGGCCATGAGCAGCGACTTGCGGCCCATCAGGTCGCCGAGCTTTCCGTAGACCGGCATCATGATGGTCGACGCCAGGATGTAGGCGGTGATCACCCAGAGCATCTGCTCGACGCCGTCGAGCTCCCCGACGATCGTGGGCAGGGCCGTGCTGAGCACCGTCTGGTTCAGGGCGGCCAGCAGCATCGAGAGCATCAGCCCCACGAAGAGCAGCGCGAGGTGGCGGGAGCCGGTGCCCGTGGTGCCGGTCCGCCTGGCGGCCTTCCGGGCCGCCCTCCTCGCGGCTCGGGTGCCGGCCTTCGTGCCGGTCCTCGACCTGGTTCTCGTGCCGGCCTTCGTGGTGGTCGGCCTGCGGCTCACGCGAGCCTCCGCTCGAGCCGGTGGAAGAGGTCGAGCGCGGACTCGTGCTCCTCGGGCGTCAGCCCCGCGGCGGGGGAGTGGTGGGCAGAGCTGATCGCGAAGTGCAGCGGTACCCCGGCGAGCAGGACGAGCATGCGCGCGGCCTCGTCGACGTCGTGCTCCCCGAGCCCGTCCGCCCACCGCGGATCCGCCGCGAGCAGGTCGACCAGGGCACGGCGCACGAGTTCCTCGGCCTCGGTGGTCAGCTCCCGGCGCCGCAGGGCCAGCTGCGGGTACTCCCGCAGGAGCTCCCGGCGCCGCGAGGCGTCCCCGCCCGCGTAGGCGCTGCGCGCGACCGCCAGCAGCAGGCGGGAGACCTGTCCGAGCAGGTCGTGCTCCGGGGAGAAGTCCTCGAGCAGCGCGGGGTCCAGCGCGGGGGCGCGCATCCCGAGGATCGCGTCCTCCTTGGTGCGGAAGTAGTTGAAGAACGTCCGCGGGGAGACGCCGGCCGCCTCGGCGACGGCCTCCACGGTCGTGCCGTCGGTCCCGCGCTCGACGACGAGAGCCGCGGCGGCCTCGTGGATGGCGGCCCAGGTCTCGGCCTTCTTGCGGGCTCGAAGGGACGAAGGGGCGGTGGGGTGCATGGATGCATTATTGCAGTTCTGCACAAAATGCACCACGGCAAGAAGTTGGCGTCGTGCGCGGGGCCCCTCGCGTGGCGGTGCGCGTGCGTGCTCGACGGCTTCGGCCGCCGCCCCGGGCCGGCGCGGCTTCGGACCTTCGCCTCCCGCCCCCGGGGGGCACCCCGGCCGGGTTCAGGTCAGGCTGCCCGGAACCCGCGGCGGCCCGTTGCCGTGGTCGGGCGGTGACTGAGGTGGTGGCCGGCCAGGTAGTACCAGCAGGGCCACGCGAGCCAGGCCGTCGCTCCCAGGGCGATCCCGGCCCCGCCGAGGCCCCACCGGATCCAGCCGGGGGCCCGCTCGACGGCCGCAAGTCCTGCCAGGGGCAGCCCGAGCAGGAAGGACCCGCCGATGGACCGTCCCAGGCGCGCCAGACCGCGGGGGTAGCCCGTGTTCCTCATGAGTGACCTGTGTGCCTGCACGAACCACACGGCCTGGGCAGCAATGGCTCCGATGGAGATGGCTGTCGAGACGCCGAAATCCAGCCGCTTGAACACCAGGAGGAAAGAGCTCGCCGAACCCGCGGCACACGCTGTGACCACCAGCCATTTCCCTACCGCGGAGCCCGGCGTGTCCTCGAGGCGCCGGTGGACCTGCAGGATCACGGGGATGACCACCAGGTTGAAGACACCGCCCGATGCGTCGTTGATAGTGCCGAAGACGTAAGGCCCGTTCTTGGGCACTTCGACGGCGTACATGGCCCCGAGCGTCGCCACGCCGACAACGCCCACCCCCGCTGCGGCATAGGCGAACGTGGCGGCCGCGCGGTCCCCGGGCATCTCGATCAACGTGTCCATAATGCTCCTTCGACCGAGGCCGACCGCAGAAGAACTCTTCCGGGATCTCACGGACCTGACCGTGGATTCCCTCAGGCTACTCTTGCTCCGGCGTGTCGCCCATGGGTGCCTTCGCGCACAGTTTTCCTGAGCTGCCACGGATCCGCCCGCAGCTGCCGAACGGCGGGCGTGACGCCGGCTCCGTGCGCTGTCGGGCACATCGGCCTGGGTGGGACGGTGCTGGTGGGCCGCGCGGCATCCGGCGGGGTCAATGGTGTGCCTCGGATCCTCGCCGAGGCCGACCTCGTGCGACGGTGGCGGACCGACCGCGCTCGACAGGTCGGATCCGGCCGCCGTCGTCGTTGGAAGGGGCGCCCGCCGACTCAGGCCGCCGTGACGAGTTCCGTCCGGTCGGTGTACTCGAGACCGTGGGCCTCGCTCACGGAGCGGTGGGTCACGTGGCCGGCGGCGGTGTTCAGGCCGGCGGCCAGGGCGGGGTCGGCGGCCAGGGCGGCCGCCACGCCCTTGTCGGCCAGGGCGACCACGTAGCGCAGCGTGACGTTGGTCAGCGCGTAGGTGGAGGTGTTCGGCACCGCGCCGGGCATGTTGGCCACGCAGTAGAAGAGGGTGTCGTGGACCCGGAAGATCGGGTCCTCGTGGGTGGTGGGCCGGCTGCCCTCGAAGCACCCGCCCTGGTCGACCGCGATGTCCACGAGCACGCTGCCCGGCTTCATCCTGGCGACCATCGCGTCCGTGACGAGCTTGGGGGCCCTCGCGCCGGGGATGAGCACGGAGCCGACGACGAGGTCCGCCTCGGTCACGGCGCGCTCGATCTCGAGCGCGTTGGAGGCAATGGTGGTCAGCCGCCCGGCGTACTGGGCGTCGAGGACGCGGAGGCGGTCGACGTCGATGTCGAGGATGCTCACGTCCGCGCCCAGGCCCACGGCCATGGCGGCGGCGTTGGTGCCGGCCACGCCGGCCCCGATCACGGTGACCTTCGCCGGGCGCACACCGGGCACTCCGCCCAGCAGCACGCCCTTGCCCCCCGCGGGGGCGGTCAGTGCCGCGGCGCCGGCCTGCACGGAGAGCCGCCCGGCCACCTCGCTCATCGGGGCCAGGAGGGGCAGGCGGCGGTCGGCGGTCTGGACCGTCTCGTAGGCGATCGCCGTGACCCCGGCCTCGAGCAGAGCGGCGGTGAGCTCCGGCTCGGCGGCGAGGTGCAGGTAGGTGAACAGGACGAGGCCCTTGCGGAAGCGGTGGTACTCGGCGGCCACGGGCTCCTTGACCTTCAGCACCATGTCGGCCCGCGCCCACAGCTCGTCCGCGTCGGCCACGAGCTGCGCGCCGGCGGCGGTGTAGTCGTCGTCGGAGATCCCGGAGCCGAGGCCCGCGCCGGACTGGACCAGCACCTGGTGGCCCCGGCCGCGCAGCTCGTGCACGCCGGAGGCGGTGATCGCCACGCGCCGCTCGTTGTTCTTGACCTCGGTGGGGACGGAGATGATCATGGTGGGCCTTCCGCAGGAAATCTCAATGGGATGTCTCCAGGCTAGAATTTCCACCAACATCCGTGGGCCCATCTGAAGAATCTTCGGAAAGTCGTGCCGAACTGGAGGAATGATGGAAAAGGTGACCCCTGTCACACCGACCGCGCCGAAGGATCTTCGTCCCGCCCCGGAGCTCGACGACCTGGACCGGCGGCTGCTGACCCTGCTGCGCGAGAACTCCCGGATGACGAACCAGGCGCTGAGCGAGCGGCTCGGGATCGCCCCGTCCACCTGCCTGGCGCGGATGAAGACCCTCCAGCGCACCGGGGTGATCCGCCGGTTCACGGTGGAGGTGGACCCGCGGGCGCTGGGCCGGGGCATCGAGGCGCTGATCAGCGTGCGCCTGCGCGCCGGGGCCCGCCACCTGATGTCCTCGTTCAGCGAGGGCCTCAAGGAGGTCCCCGAGGTCTCGCAGTTCTTCTTCCTGGCCGGCGCCGACGACTTCCTCATCCACGTGGTCGCCCGCGACACCGACCACATCCGCCAGTTCGTCCTGGAGCACCTGTCCTCGAACCAGGCCGTCGCGGCCACCCAGACGAGCCTCGTGTTCGAGCACGTCCACGGCTCCGCGGAGCTGTGACGGCGCGGGCGACGCCGGGGCCGCCTGCGCGGAGGGGGCCGGGGTCAGAGCGCCTGGACCAGCACCAGCACCGCCGCCAGCGCGGAGGCCACAAGGCCCGTCCGGCGCACGAACTCACGGTCGATCCGCCCGTTGACCACCCCGGAGACCGCGAAGCCGAGCAGCATGGCCGGGGCCAGGACGCCCGCGAAGGCCAGCGTCCGCGCGTCGAGGGCTCCCACGGCGATCAGCGCCGCCAGGGACATCAGGGCGCCGACCAGGAAGAACGCGCTCATCGTGCCGCGCATCCGGGCGCGCGAGGACCCGTGCCAGACGAGGGCCATGGGCGGGCCGCCGATGGACGTGGCCGTCCCCAGGAGGCCGGAGGCGGCTCCGGCCACCGCGACCGCGGCCGGGCGTGGCTTCGGCTGCCAGCCGCACGCGCCCAGCAGCACGGCGAGCAGGACCGTCCCGGCGAGGACCAGGGCGAGCATCCGCGGTGGCAGGGCGGCGACCAGCAGGGCGCCGGCGGCCGTGCCGGGAATCCGCCCGGCCAGCGCCCAGCCCGTGCCGCGCAGGTCCACGGCGGTGCGGTCCCTCAGCACGCCGAGCACGGTGAGCCCCGTCGCGAGGAGGATGATCGAGCCCGGCAGGAGCGACGGGTCGAGCAGGGCGATCACCGGTGCCGCCAGCAGGCCGAGGCCGAACCCGATCGCACCCTGGAGGCAGGACGCCACGACCACCACGAGCCCCACGAGGGCGAGTTCCACGCCGGTCATTCGTCACCTTCTGGTCACTCAGGAGGGGTGCGCGGGCTGCGCCCCGGATGCCCTCACTGTGACACGACTGCGCATTTCGCGCAATTTTGAGCCGCGGCAGGACGGGGCAGTCCGCCGTCGTGCGCGGGGAAGTGCGCAGTTCTGGCCGCTCGTTCTGCGCGTTTGCGGGACGGGAAGGCTCCTTGGGGTCGGGCTGGGGCTCGCGCCGGAGCGGGACCGCCGGGACCCAGTGTTGCGCAGATCACGCAACTGTGTCAGGATCCTACTCATAACGCGCAAACAGGTGACCGACATCACGTCGGCACGGCCTGGCCGCGCACCATCAGATTGCACCCGTCGCGGCATCCACGAACGTCCGCCCAGGGTGACGTTTCGCAAGGAGGCGGACTTTGTCGACGCAGACCACAGCCGAGCCGACGACCGGCCGGCAGCAGCAACCGGAGCAGCACGCCATTCCCCGCGGCCTCGGCCTCGTCACGTCGCTGGGCCCGGGGCTCGTCCTGGCCATGACGTTCCTGGGCACGGGCGACCTCGTCAGCTCCTCGGTGTCCGGCGCCAACTACGGCTACGCGCTGCTCTGGACGCTCGTGCTCTCCCTGATCGCCCGAACCTTCATCATCTCCGCGATCGCCAAGTACACCCTGATGAATCGGTTCGGGGACACCCAGATCCTCGAGGGCTTCAAGCGCATCCTGCCCTGGCTGCCCGGCCTCATGGCCGTGGTCGTGCTGATCGCCGGCTTCGTCACCCAGGCCACCTTCCTCAAGGCCTCCGCCATCGGGCTCTACCAGCTGACGGGAGGGAGCTGGGGCGGCTCGTGGGGCAACTTCATGTGCGCCCTCGTGGTCATGGCGGTGACGCTGTTCATGGTCACCCGGAGGCGGAGCTTCGTCATCCTCGAGTACTTCGCGCGCATCGCCTCGGTCCTCATGATCGGCGCGTTCGTCTACGCCCTCTTCCAACTGGGGCACATGGACGTGGCCGGCTTCGTCCGCGGCATGGCCTTCGAGATGCCCGCCAACTCCCTGGACAGCGCGTTCGCCCCCATCGTGGTGGCCAGCGCGACCATCGGCACCATCGCCGGCAACATGCCGAACATGCTCTACTCCGGCTTCATGAAGGACAAGGGCTGGGTCGGCCCGCGCTACCGCAGGATCCAGCAGCTCGACCTCATGGTCGGCATGGCGCCGCTGCTGCTGATCAATCTGCTCTTCTGGATCGTCGCCGCCGAGTTCTCCCGCGAGAATCCCGGATTCGTGATCAACTCCGAGGCCGACCTGTCCGGCATGATGGGCCTCATCGTCGGACCCCTCGGGCCCGCCCTGCTGTGGCTGTGCATCTTCCTGGCCGCCATGACCAGCTTCCCGCCCCAGTCCCGCGGTTTCGCGCAGCTGGCGATCAACGGCCTCCACCTCTGCACGAGCGGCGGCCAGAAGTACCTGGGCGGCAAGGACGAGCAGGACCCCCTGTTCAAGCGGATCCAGATCGGGCTGTTCATCCTCCTGCCGCTCGTGGCATCCCTGCCGGCGGCCCCGAACCTCATCGCCCTGAACATCGTGGGCACGAGCGTCTCCACGGTCCTGAGCCTGCCGTTCATCGTGATCGGGATCCTGGTGCTCACCGGCAGCAAGAAGTTCATGGCCGACTACGCCGTGAACACCTGGTGGCAGACCGCGCTGCTGGCGCTCCTGGGTGTGATCGCGGTCGTGGTCGGCTTCCAGATCGCCATGAACATCCCGGACATGTTCGCCGCCGCCTTCTCCGGCCAGTAGCAGCCCCGGCCCGCCGGGCCTCCTGCGCCGCGGGAGGCCCGGCGGGCGTCCCGCCCGGAGCGGAGCCCGCCAACTGCCCGCGCCGACTCCGCGGGCCTCCCGCCGCCCCTCCACGGACTCTTCACGGAGACGCTCCGCACCCCGAAAGGACTCCACCCGACATGACCACCACGACCGGCGACCACGACACCGTCAGGACCGACGGGCGGCTGCACGCCGACGGCGACCTGACCTACGCCTACCTCCCCGCGCCGACCGTGCAGAGCCACGCGGCCAACCTCATGACCCTGCCCGACGGCCGGCTGGGCTGTGTCTGGTTCGGCGGCACCCAGGAGGGCGTGCCGGACATCAGCGTGTGGTTCTCGACCCTGGCCCCCGGAGCGGAGGCGTGGTCCGCGCCGCGGCAGCTCTCCGACGACCCCACCCGCTCCGAGCAGAACCCCATCCTCTTCCCCGCGCCCGGCGGCGACCTGTGGCTGCTGTGGACCGCCCAGCACGCCGGCAACCAGGACACGGCCGAGGTGCGGCGCCGGATCTCCCGCGACAGCGGGGAGACCTGGGGGCCGGTGGAGACGCTGTTCCCGCCGAGCGAGGCCGGCGGCGTGTTCGTGCGCCAGCCCCCGGTCGTTCTGTCCTCGGGCCGGTGGATCATCCCGGTCTTCCGGTGCCTGTCCGTCCCCGGGCAGAAGTGGGTGGGCGACCACGACGACAGCGCCGTGATGATCTCCGACGACGCCGGCGCCACGTGGCGCGAGGTGCTCCTGCCGGGCAGCACCGGGTGCGTGCACATGAACGTCCAGGAGCTCGGCGACGGCACCCTCCTCGCGCTGTTCCGCAGCCGCTGGGCCGACGCGATCCACGAGTCCCGCTCCCGGGACGGCGGTGAGACCTGGGACGAGCCCACGCCCACGGAGCTGCCCAACAACAACTCCTCGATCCAGTACGTCCGTCTCGCCGACGGCCGCCTGGCCCTGGTCTACAACCACCGGCGGGCGGACGCCTCCACGGAGCGGCGCCTCTCCCTCTACGACGAGATCGACGACGACGGCCTGGCCCCGGAGCAGGCCGCCGCCGTCGAGCCGGAGCCGCGGGAGGGGGAGCGCACGGCGTTCTGGGGCACGCCCCGGGCGCCCATGACCCTCGCTCTCTCCGACGACGACGGACGCAGCTGGACCGTGTTGCGCGACCTCGACACCGGTGACGGGTACTGCCTGTCCAACAACTCGCGCGAGGGCCTGAACCGGGAGTTCTCCTACCCGAGCATTCACCAGGGTCCCGACGGAACGCTGCACATCGCCTACACGTACTTCCGGCAGGCCATCAAGTACGTCCGGCTGGACCTCCCGCGCGTGTGAGCGGACCGGCGCCAGACGTGCTGGTCACGGGTTGCGGCTCCGGCATCGGCCGGACCGTGGCGCAGGAGCTCCTGGGCGGCGGCTCGGTCGCCGGCCCGGTGCTCACGGGGTGCGGAGGGGCGTCGCTCCAGCGGCGCCGTCCTCGCGCACGTCGGACCCGTCGCCCGCGCCCCGCGGGTCCCGGCCGGCGCGCTCGCCGCGCCGGACCCGCACGGCCTCGGCGGCGTCCTCGGCCACGAGGTCCGCGTTGACGGCGGCGCCGGCGAACACCCCGGCGCCGGCCGCACCCGCGACCGTGGCCGAGAGGTCATCGGCGTTGCCGGCCGCCCACACGCCGGGGACCTCGGTGCGGCTCATGGGTCCCGTGGCGATGAACGCGCCCATCGGGTGGTCGCTCGGCTTTCCCCCGAGCTGCTCGAACAGCTCCGTACGGGCGAGGAACCGGGGGGCCACGACCAGCGCGTCGACCGGGACCTCCCCACCGTCGTCGAGCACCACGGCGCGCAGCTCGCCGTCCGCGGAGCGCAGCCGGGCGACCGTGCCGTCGACCACGCGGACGCCCAGGGCGGCCAGCTGCTCCTCGGCGTCGTCGCCGGGATCCGGCATCGTGTGCCGGAAGAGGGTGATCTCGTCGCTGAGCCGGCGGAACATCAGGGCCTGGTGGATGCTCATGGGGCTCGTGGCGAGCACGCCGATCCGCCGGCCGCGGACCTCCCAGCCGTGGCAATAGGGGCAGTGCAGCACACTGTGGCCCCACAGTTCGCGCACGCCGGGGATCTCGGGGAGCTCGTCGACCAGGCCCGTGGCGAGCACGAGGCGCCGGGCACGGACGGTCCCGCCGCTCGCGAGCTCCACCGCGAACACCTCCCGCTCCCGGCGCGCGGAGACGGCGAGGTCGCGGCGGATCTCCGCGCCGTAGCCCTCGGCCTCCCGGCGGCCGGCCGCGAGGAGCTCGAGCGGCGGGACGCCCTCGCGGCCGAGCACGTTGTGCGCGCCGGTGGAGGGGGCATTGCGCGGCTCTCCGGCGTCCACCACGAGCACCGAGCGGAGGGAGCGTGCCAGCGTGACGGTCGCGCTCAGCCCGGCCGGGCCGCCGCCGATCACCACGACGTCGTACTGCTGATCCGTGGACATGGGGGTCCCTTCCCGTCGGTCGCTCCCCGGAACTGTCAGGACTCCCTGTCGCGTCCGGAGCGTGATGCTTCCACGGTAGGCCGCCAATGCGTAGAGCGCATACACTCTTGCTTATGACGCAAGAAATGGTCCTCGACACCGTGGTCCGCCGTCGCATCCGCGGTCTGCGGCTGGCGCGCGGATGGTCTCTCGACACGCTCGCCGCCCGCTGCTTCCTGAGCGCGTCGACGCTGAGCCGGCTCGAGACCGGCCACCGCAGGATCGCGCTCGACCAGCTGGTGCCCATCGCCCGGGCGCTCGACACGACCCTCGACGAGCTCGTGGCCTCCGAGGACGACGAGGACGTGGTGATCCGCCCGCGGCCCGACCACGCCCGGGGTGTGACCACCTGGCTGCTCTCCACGGAGCGGGCGCTCCACGGGATGACCGTGGCCAAGATGCGCTTCACGGCCGATGAGCCCGTGGCGCCCGACCGGCTGGCGGTGCACCCCGGCCGGGACTGGTTCACCGTGCTCGCCGGCACCGCCCGTCTGCAGCTGGGGGAGCGGACCGTCCTGGTCGCGGCGGGACACGCGGCGCAGTTCTCGACGATGGTCCCGCACGCCATCAGCGGCCACGGCGGTCCGGTGGAGATCCTCACCGTCTTCGACGCCGAGGGCGAGCGAGCGCACCTGCGCGGAGAGAGCGGTTCCGGGGCCACCCCTGGTCATACCTAGGACTGCTAGGGTTAAATACCTAGTACATCTAGGTGTCAGGAGGCGCCGTGCGTATCGACAAGGACCTGGTCGCCGCCTCGGCGACCCCGCTCGTGCTGGGGATCCTCACGGAGGGCGACCTGTACGGGTACGCGATCCTCAAGCGCGTGGGCGAGCTCTCGGGCGGGTCCATGCAGTGGACCGACGGGATGCTCTACCCGCTGCTGCACCGACTGGAGCGGCTCGGCTTCGTCTCGTCCTCGTGGGGCACCTCCGAGTCCGGTCGCCGGCGCAAGCACTACGCCATCACCCCGGCGGGCCGGGCGGCGCTGGCCGACCGTCAGGAGCAGTGGGCGGTGGTGGCCGACGCGCTGCGGCAGGTGTGGCAGTCCGCGCAGCGGCCGCCCGCCGTCACCGAACGGTGGGCGTGATGGCGCTGCACGCGGAGCTCGAGGCCCAGATCGACCGGTGGCGGGGGTACGTCCAGCGGCGCCAGGCGATCTCGCCGGCCGACGTCGAGGAGCTGGAGGACCACCTGCGCGAGCAGGTCGCCGACCTCCGGGCGACCCGGCTCGACGACGAGGAGGCCTTCCTCGTGGCGATCAAGCGCCTCGGCAATCTCGACTCCGTCTCGCGCGAGTTCGCCCGGGAGCACTCCGACCGGCTGTGGAAGCAGCTCGTGCTCCTGCCCGAGGACGGTGCGGACACCGGCGCGCCGTCGTGGCGCGAGCTCGCCGTCGTCCTCGCGCTCGCCGTCGGGGCGGGACTGGCGGTCAAGGCGGGACTGACCTGGATCGACGACGGCGACGTGCTCGCGCGCAATCTGGGCCTGCTCGTCCTGCCCTTCCTCGCCGGCTACTTCGCGTGGAAGCGCCGGCTCACCGGGACCGTGCTCGCGTTGCTGCTGGTCCCGTTCGCCGCGCTGGCGGTCGTGCTCAACGTCTACCCCTTCGTGCCCGGCGGCTCCACCGCCCTGCTGGCCGCGCTGCACGCCCCGGTCCTCCTGTGGCTGCTGGCCGGGATCGCCTACGTCGGGGGCCGCTGGCGCTCCGACGCCCGGCGCATGGACTTCGTCCGCTTCACCGGCGAGCTCGCGATCTACTTCGTCCTCCTGGCCCTGGGCGGTGGCGTCCTCGTCGGGCTGACGGCCGGGGTCCTCCAGCTCGTGGGCACCGACCTCGAACCCGTCCTGGAGGCCTGGATCCTGCCGTTCGCCGTGCCGGGGGCGCTCGTCGTCGCCGCGTGGCTGGTCGAGGCCAAGCAGAACGTCGTCGAGAACATCGCGCCCGTGCTCACCCGGGTCTTCACGCCCCTGACGATTCTCATGCTCCTCACGCTGCTGGGCGTGCTCGCGGCGGCAGGCGGGCTCGTCGACGTCGACCGCGAGCTGCTCATCCTCATGGACGCCATCCTCGTGCTGGTCCTGTGCCTGCTGCTCTACGCGATGTCCGCGCGGGACGCGCTCGCGCCGCCGGGACTGTTCGACGCGCTGCAGCTGGTCCTCGTCGTCGCGGCCCTCGCGGTGGACGCGGTGATGCTCACCGCGATGCTGACCCGCATCGCCGAGTTCGGCCTCAGCCCCAACAAGATCGCCGCGCTCGGGCTGAACCTCCTGCTGCTGGTGCACCTGGCCCGCGCGGCCTGGCTCGGGGCGGGGTTCCTGCGCCGGCGGCGGCCGGTCGCCGCCCTCGAGCGCTGGCAGACGCGGTACCTGCCGGTCTACGGCGTGTGGGCGGCCGTGGTCGTCGTGGCCTTCCCGCCGGTCTTCGGTTTCGCCTGACACCCGGAACCGGTGCTCCCCGGGCTGTCGATGCCACCGTTCGCGAGGAACGCGAGAAGTCGCGCCCCGGGGCCTGGGACCAGGCCTTGGCGTGTCGGTGGTGGCCGGCAGAATGGGCTCATGACGGCGACGGCGCGGCGGCGAAAGGTGACTCCGGAGCCTGGTGAGGAGCTGCTGGAGTGGTCCTTCTACCTGGCGGACGAGAGCACCGGTGCCCGCCGGGAGGAAGTGCGTGCCGCCGCGACCGGGCTGCGGGAGGCCGTGGCGGCCGAGGGGCGGGCGTTCGGGGCGCAGGTGCGGTGCATCCACCGGTTGTGGCTGGCCGCCCAGGCCGCCCGCACGGCCGCACGGCACGAGGCGCTGGCCCAGGCCGAGGCCGCCGCTGCGGGCGGGGGCGAGGCCGTGCGCCAGGGCCCGTGGGGTGTGCTGCTGGAGCCCGAGCACGAGCTCGTGGTGGACGTGGCCGCCGAGGTCGGCGCCGCGATGCGCCTGCCCGCCGGCACCGCCCGGGCCCGGGTGCAGGAGGCCGTGGTGCTGGCCGAGACCCTCCCGGAGGTCCTGGCGGCCCTGGAGGAGGGGCGGATCGGGGCTGCCCAGGCCGCGGTCATGGTGGACCAGTGGCAGGAGCTCATCGGGGAGGACCCGATGGAGGTCCCCGGGCACGCGCCGGTCCCGCCACCGGTGGAGGCGGTGCACCGGCTGGTCGCCGAGCTGCTGGAACGGGCCCCGCACGCCACCGCCGCCCAGCTGCGCTCGATGGCCCGGGAGCGCCGGCGCGTGCTGGTGGCCGAGGCCGATGAGCGCGGCCGCCGTGCCGCGCGCAAGCACCGGGCGGTGTGGGTGGAGGCGGCACCCGAGGGGATGGCCTACCTGCACGCGCTGCTGGAGGCTCCCGTGGCGGTGGCCGTGCACAGCCGGCTGGAGGAGCTCGCGGCCCTGATGGGCGAGGAGGTCCCCGCTCCGGGTCTGGGCCTGTTCCCGGACCTGGACGTCCCCGAGCACGCCGAGGCCCGCTCGGGCGGAGAACTGCGCGCGGATGCGCTCGCGGACCTGCTGCTCTACGGGGTGCTGCCGCAGGAGCCCAGCTTCCCGCGCGGAGTGCGGGCGACGGTGAGCGTCATGGTCCCCGTCTCCGTGCTGACCGCCGAGCACCCCGCCGGAACGGACGCCGCGCCCACCGGCGCCGAGACGACCGGCGCGGCGACCGGGGCCGGTTGCCCGGCCCCGGTGCTGTCGGGGTACGGGCCGATCAGCGCGGAGGTCGCCCGGCAGCTGGCAGCCGGGGCCGGGGCGTGGCACCGGCTGCTCACGCACCCGGTGACCGGGGTCGTGCTGGACCACGACCGCACGGTCTACACGGTGCCGGCGGACCTGCGCCGGCTGGTCGAGCTGCGTGACGGGACCTGCCGGTTCCCCGGCTGCCGGCGGCGGGCCGAGGCCTGCGACCTGGACCACACGGTGGCCTGGGCCCAGGGCGGGGCCACGGCCGAGCACAATCTGGCCGCCCTGTGCCGGCACCACCACCGGATCAAGCACCGGACCGGTCACCTCGGGGCCTGGACGGTGCGCCGGGTCCCGGCCCCGCCCGGGGGCGGGAGCCGGGCGATCCTCTCCGGATCCGGGGCCGAGCTGGAGTGGATCTCCCCGGGCGGCCTCGTCCACCGCACCGTGCCCGAGCACCAGGTTCCTGGCCCCGGTCCCCGGATCGGCGATCCACCGCCCTACTGGTCGGACGAGGACCCGGCGCCCTTCTGAGGTGAGGGCGCTCCGGCGCTCTCCCCTCCGCCGCCGAGCCGTGCGCTACGGATGTCAGGGTCGGTGCCGGTCGGTGAGCATTGGCGATCGCGCGTCGACGGGTCGGTGCAGACGGCTCGGTGCAGACGGGTCGGTGCAGACGGCTCGGTGCAGACGGCTCGGTGCCGACGGATCCGCACCACGGCGGTGAGTCCGGCGGCGGAGCCGAGCGGCCCGGCGACGAGTCGGGCCCAGGCAGCGACTGCGCCCGCCGCACGTCGGTGGGCAGGGCGGCCACCGGTCGTGCGTCAGCCGGCCGTCCGCACTCGGGCCGTACGCCCTGGGGCCGTGCAGGTGTGGGGAGCGGGGGTGTCGGCCGTGCGGCGTCAGCCGCGCGCCTGGTCCAGGTGTTGGCGGGCCGCCTGCTCGAGGTGGGTCAGGTCCGAGGCGATCGTCACGAAGGTGAAGCCCTGCGCGATCCGCTGCCGGGCGATCTCGCCGCCGGGAGTGTGGATCGCGGCGATCCTGCCGGCCGCCCGGGCTGCGGCGAGCACCCGGTCGATCGCGGCGTCGAAGACGTCCTCGACCTCCGGGTCGTTGGGGAATCTCCCGCCGACGGCCAGGCACAGGTCCGAGGGTCCGATGTAGACGCCGTCCACGCCCTCGACCGCGCAGATCGCCTCCACGTTCTCCAGTCCCTGCGGGGTCTCGATCATCACGAGGACCAGCACGGAGTCGTCCGACTCGGCCGGGACGGGACCGACCCGCAGACCCGAGCGCATGGGCCCGTAGGAGCGTGCCCCCGCTCCGGGGTAGCGTGCGGCGCGCACCGCGGCGGCGGCCTCCTGGGGCGTGTCCACCATCGGCACGATCACCCCGCGGGCCCCGGCGTCGAGCGCCTGCCCGATGACGGCCGCGTCGTTCGCCTGGACCCGGACGATTCCGGCGGGCCCGTGCCCGGCGTCGATCGCCATGAGGTTGTGCAGGATCCCGGAGTAGCCCATGAGGCCGTGCTGGCCGTCGAGCGCGATGTAGTCGTAGCCGGTCATGGCCAGCCGCTCGTTGGAGACGGGCGAGTCGAGCACCGACCAGTACCCCAGGGTCACCTCCTGGTTCCTGGCCTTGCGGATGACGTCTGCTGCGGGGTGGTTCACGTCGGTGCCTGTCCTTCGGATCGGGTCGGGTCGGGTGGCGTGGATCGTTCAGCGGTTGTACGCGGGCATGGGGCCGCGCAGGTCGGAGCCCACCCGGTCGCACGCCTCGAGGAGCGAGTCGTCCAGCGGGCCGCGGGCGAGGACCTCCAGGTTGGCCATGAGCTGGTGCGGCTTGGAGCCGCCCAGCAGGACGGACCCGGTGGCCGGCTGCGAGACCAGCCACCGCAGTGCGAGCTCGATGAGCGGCATCCCGGCGTCGTCGGCGATCCGGGCCAGCTCGCCGATGGCGTCGAAGAGCTGCTCGTCCCAGTACCTCTCCTTGTACATCGCCGCCAGCCGGGAGCCTTGGAAGCGGCCGTCCTCCGGGACCGCGTCGAAGCGGTGCTTGCCGGTGAGCAGCCCGCCGCCCAGCGGGTTGTAGACCATGGTGTGCAGGCCGGTGGTGCGCGCGAACTCCGCGTACTCCTCCTCGATCCGCCGGGCCAGCAGGTTGTACAGCTGCTGGGCGACCATCGGGCGCGGGGCCCCGTTGCGGTCCGCGGCGGCATTGACCTCGGCGATCTGCCACGCCGCGAAGTTCGAGACGCCCAGAGCGCCGACCTTCCCCTCGTCCACCATGGCCGCGACCGTCTGGAGGGTCTCGTCCAGGCCGGCTCGGCGGTCGGGCTGGTGCAGGTAGAAGAGGTCGACGCGGTCCACGCGCAGCCGCCGGAGGCTGCCCTCGAGGGCCAGCCGGATTCCGCGCGCCGAGAGCGGGGAGTGCTCGCCGGCGTCGGGGTGCGGCATGCCGGCCTTGGTGGCCAGCACGAGCTCGTCGTGGCGGTCCGCCAGCAGGTCGCCGAGCATCGTCTCGGTGGCCCCGCCGGCGTAGCCGTTGGCGGTGTCCACGGCGGTGATGCCGGCCTGCAGGGCGGCGTCGAGCATCGCGGCGGCGCCGTCCCGGTCGACGGTGTCGCCGAAGGTCATGGTGCCCAGCACCAAGGTGGACATCGGGGTGTCGATGCCGGGGAGGCGGACGGTTTCCATGCGGGATCTTCTTCCTGTGGTGGAGAGCGGTGGCTGGTCGTCGTGCTGCACTCCTCACGGTGCCATGGTTGCGCGAAGTGCGCAACTAGTTTAGCGTGAAACACGCAATCAATTATCGAACCACGCCTGGAGGAGGTGAGGGCATGCGAGTACTGGCTCTGGCCGACGATCTGTCCGGCGCCAACGAGGTGGCCGCCGCGCTCGCCGCCCTGCCCGGCGCCGGCGATGTGGATGCGCACTCCGTGCAGTCCGCGCAGTTCGTGCCCGTGGCGGTGCACCTCGTGCCGACCGCACGACCGCACGACGACGAGGTCGTGACCGTGGTCAACACCGACACCCGCCGCGACGCGGCCCAGGAGGCCGCGGAGCGTCTGCACGGGATCCTCGCGGCGGCCTCGCCCGGCCGCACGATCTTCCTGAAGTTCGACTCGCTGATGCGCGGTCACCTCGGGGTCCAGCTGCGGGAGGCCCGCAGGACCGCCCCCGTCCTGTTCTGCCCCGCGGTGCCCGAGCTGGGACGGACGGTCCGGGACGGTGTCCTGCACGTGGGCGGGCGCCCGCTGCACGAGTCGGACCTGTGGGCCGTGGAGCCGTGCCCGCCCGCGCACAGCATCGCCGCGCAGCTGGCACCGGTTCCCGTGCGGCACCTGGACCTGGACACTGTCCGGGGCGACGAGCTGGGGGAGGTTGCGGTCCGCGAGGCCGCGGACGGCGCCGTGCTCGTGTGCGACGCCGAGGCCCCGGCCGACCTGGAGCGGATCGCCGCTGCCGGTCTCGCCGGAGGTTTCGTCCTGGCCGGCGCCGCCGGTCTGGCGGCCGCCCTCGGCCGGTGTCTTCACCCGGAGCTCGGCCCCGGCGGGGCCGGGGCCGCTGGTGACGTCGCGCCGCCGCACCCGCGCCGCACCGGCGTCCTCGTCGCCCTCGGCACCGCCAGCGCGGCCGCCCGCCGGCAGGTCCAGCGGCTGGAGTCCGCCGGCGTGACCGTCCACCGGCTGCGCCCCGAGCAGATCGCCGGCTTCTCCCTGGAGCACGAGGGGACCGTGGCCGTCACGGTCGACGCCGACCCGGACCCGGCTCTCTCCGCCGCGGTCACCGCCGGGCTCACCACCCTCGTGCGGCGCCACCACGCGGACCGGCACCTGGTCCTGAGCGGAGGCGAGACGGCCCAGGCCGTGCTCGGGGCCCTGGGCATCACCAGGCTCGTCCCGCTGCGCCAGGCGCACCCCGGCGCCGTGGTGACCGCGACCGACGACGGCCGCCTGGTCACCACCCGCCCGGGCAGCTACGGCGGCCCGGACAGCCTCCTCGAGATCCTCACCACCATGCAGACCCTGCAGGACACCACCGGAAAGGTCCCATCATGAGCACTCCCTCCGCCTCCGCCGTCACCGAACGCCACCGGGAGGACCCCGACGGAAGCGGCGTCCCCTTCGTCGCCGTCACCATGGGCGACGGCGCCGGCATCGGCCCGGAAGTGACCGTGGCCGCCGTGCTCGACGAGTCCGTGCTCGCCGCGTGCCGCCCGGTCGTCGTCGGCGACGCGGCGCGTCTGCGGATGGCCGCCCGGAGCATCGGCCTGGCGATGGAGCTGCGGTGCGTCGAGGACGTCGCGGACGCCGTCTTCGACGGCCACACCGTGAACGTGATCGACCTCGGCCTGCTGCCCGAGGACCTGCCCTGGGGGGAGCTCTCCGCGGTGGCCGGCGACGCGGCCTACCGGTACATTGAGGTGGCCTCCGAACTGGCCATGGCCGGGAAGGTGCAGGCGATCTGCACGGCTCCGCTCAACAAGGAGGCGCTGCACGCCGCTGGACACCTCTACCCCGGCCACACGGAGCTGCTCGCCGCGCTGACGGAGACCGAGGAGGTCTCCATGATGCTGTCCACCCCGAAGCTGCGCGTCATCCACGTCACCACGCACATCGGCCTGCTCGACGCCGTGGCGAGGATCGAGCCCGGCCTCGTGCGGCGGACCATCGAGCGAGGCCACGAAGCCCTCGTCCGCGCCGGCATCCCGCACCCGAGGATCGGCGTGGCCGCGATCAACCCGCACGCCGGGGAGAACGGGCTCTTCGGCTACGGCGAGGAGGCCGAGAAGATCACCCCCGGCGTCGAGGCAGCCCGAGCCATGGGCATCGACGCGGTGGGGCCTCTGCCCGCCGACACCCTCTTCTTCCTGGCCGGCCGCGGGGACTACGACCTGGTCGTGGCGATGTACCACGACCAGGGGCACGGGCCGGTGAAGGTCCTCGGCATCGAGGCCGGGGTCAACATCACCGTGGGACTGCCCGTCATCCGCACCTCGGTGGACCACGGCACGGCCTTCGACATCGCGGGCCGGAACATCGCGGACTCTCGTAGCATGGTCGAGGCCCTCCGCCAGGCCGCCGAGATGGCCACGCGCTGAGCGGTCCACCACCCCGAGGACGAGCGGAGCACTCCATGACCTTGCCGGCCAAGCTCAGGCGCGAGCAGATCTACGACCTGGCGAAGACCAGCGGGCTGGCCTCGGTGGAGGAGCTCTCCGAGCGCTTCCAGGTCACCGCCTCCACCATCCGCCGGGACCTCGCCCTGCTCAACGAACAGGGCCGGCTGGCCCGGACCTATGGCGGGGCCATGCCCCTCGACCCCCACCCGGAGGCGTCCCTGCGCCAGCGCGTGGGGGAGGCCTACGAGGAGAAGCAGGCCCTGGCCCGGTGGGCCGCCGCCCAGGTCCGGACGGGAGAGAACGTGCTGCTGGACGGCGGGTCGACGGTCGGCGCGCTCGCGCACCAGCTGCGCAGCCACCAGGACCTGGACGTCACGGCCATCGGGATCAACACCCTGCAGGAGCTCAACGGGTGCCCCGGCATCCGCCTGTACTGCCTGGGCGGTCAGCTGCGTGAGACGAGCCAGAGCTTCTTCGGCCCGCTCACCGAGCTGGGCCTGGCGCGCATGACGTTCGATCGCGTCTTCCTCGGGGCCGACGCCGTGACGGCCGAGCACGGGATCTGCGAGGCCGACCTCCTGCAGACGCGGCTCAAGGAGCTCATGGCGGCGCGCAGCACCCACGTCTACGTCCTCGCCCACGGCGGGAAGATTGGCATCCGCCCGTTCCACGCCTGGGCGGACCTGCCCCTGCCGTGGACGCTCGTCACCACCGACGACGCCCCCGCCGACGAGATCGAGCGGATGCGCGAGCGGGGCGTCGTCGTCGAGATCGTCGGTCCCCGCCCCGGCAGGTGACGGCCCGTCCGTCGTGACGGGCGGCCGGCTCACGGGCGCCGCGCGGCCCCGGCGATCTCTGCGGCCGGCCGCTCGGGTGCGGTGATGCCGGCCGCGTGACCGTGTCCCGGCGGGACGTGGACCGAGCTGTCGGGGAGGACCGCGGGGGAAGCGCCCTGGCCCGTGTCCATGGTGATCCCCCGGGCCGGGATCTGGCGCGTCGCCAGGATCCCGCACCTCCTGCCCTCTTGACAGAGATCCGCTACATGTCAGAGGAGGTTGAGCAGCAGGACGTAGGTCGCGGTGCCGGCGCCGACGCTCAGCAGCGTGCGGCGGCCGCCCAGCAGGTGTGCCGCCGCCGTGACGGCCACGGCGACCACGGCCAGGACGGCCGCCGGCGGATCGGCCGTGATCGTGGTGCGCAGCGTCGACCCCGCCAGGATGGCCAGGATGCCCACGGGCAGCCACGCCGCCAGGGTCAGGACCAGGGTGGAGTCCCGCAGCGTCGTGAGCGCGGCGAAGGGCACCGCCCGCAGGGCGACGGTGATGGTGAAGACGATCGCCAGCACGGCGAGGACGTAGCCGGTCTCAGGCACCGGTGGCCTCCTTCGCGGAGTTCTTCCGGGCGCGGTGGCGGGTGAGACCGTAGCGGGCCAGCAGCAGGACGAGGAACAGGATCAGCGCCGCGAAGAGCACCTGACCGGGGGCGGCGACGAGGGCGACGGCGAAGCTCAGGGCGGCCAGCAGCAGTGAGGGGATCTGCCGGCGGGTGCGGGCCGCGTCCAGGGTCAGCGTGACGAACAGGGCGCACAGGGCGAACTCGAGCCCCTCGACCGGACCGGGCATGAACGAGGCGATCAGCACCCCGGTCAGCCCGCCGCCGACCCAGTAGGACTGGAACGCGACCTGCATGCTGATCAGCCGCCACGGGGTCCACGACTCCCGGGAGGCGGCGGTCACGGCGTAGGCCTCGTCGACGAGCGCGTAGACCGAATAGGCCTTCGCGAGGCGGTTCTTCACGACGTGCAGCGGGAAGGAGAAGGCGTAGAAGACGTGCCGGAAGTTCACCAGGAACGTCGTCAGCGCCACCGTGGCCAGGGGTGCGGCGGCGACCAGCATCCCGACGAGCAGCAGCTCCAGGGAGCCGGCGAACCCGGCGATCGAGAGGGCCGGAGCCACCCACCAGGGCAGGCCGGCCTGGATCACCAGCAGTCCGAAGGCGATCCCGAGCGGGTACATCCCCAGCCCGGCCGCCAGCGAGCCGCGCACCCCTCGGGCGATCTCGCGGCGGCGGGAGAAGGAGGCCGGCGCCGCGGGGGGCGTCACCCGTGGTGCGGCGGTGCTCGGGGAGGTGTCCGGGGCCGGTGCCGGGCAGGGAGCTGGGGTCGTGTCCGGCATGGTGGCCGGTGCGGTCATCGTCACCCCTCGATCGTTGCACCATTCCCGGGGCACGCGATTGCGGATGTTGCCCGTGGATGAGGGTCTAGCGCAATATTGTTCTGTGGACCGGACGGACAGAGCAATCATCGACATCCTGGAGCACGAGGGGCGCATCGCGAACGTCGACCTCGCCGAGCGGGTCAACCTCACGCCGGGTCCCTGCCTGCGCCGGGTCCAGCGATTGGAGGCCACGGGCGTGATCCGCGGCTACCACGCCGAGATCGACCCGGGCGCCGTCGGGCGCGGCTTCGAGGTGATGCTCGACGTCGACCTGGCCCGCTTCGACCGCGAGAGCGTCGACGCCTTCGAGCAGGCCCTGGCCGCCTTCGAGGAGGTGGCCGAGTTGCACCGCCTGTTCGGCTCGCCCGACTACTTCGTGCGCATCGCCGTGGCCGACCTCGAGGCCTACGAACGGTTCCTCCGCGACCACGTCCAGACGCTCCCGGCGGTCCAGAGGGTCTCCTCGCGCTTCACCATGAAGGCCATCAAGCGCTGACGCGCGGTCCGGCGGTGCGCCCGTGGGCCCGGCCGTTCAGGCCCCTGCCGGGATCCTCCGGGCCGGCCGTGCGGGGCCGACGTCGTCGGCCCCGTCGTCCTTCTCGGCCAGGGCCACGTGACGCTCCGTGACCGCCGCGGCGAGGTCGAGGTCGTGCGTGACGAGGACCAGAGCCGCGTCGTGCTCGGCGACCTGATCCATGAGGCTGTGCACGGTCTCCTCCTGGGTGAGCAGGTCGAGGCGCGAGGTGGGCTCGTCGGCGAAGAGCACCCGCGGCTCCACGAGCATCGCGCGGATGACGGCCAGTCGTTGCAGCTCGCCGCCGGAGACCTCGCCGGGCCGCCTGCCCAGGAGCGCGGGGTCGAGGCCCAGCCGGTCCAGCAGCGTGCCGATGCGTGCCGGGTCGGCACGGTGGCGCCGCACGACGTCGTTCAGGCTCGCCCGGAGCGGTACGCGCGGGGCGAAGGCCGCGGACGGGTCCTGGTAGAGCTTCTGCGCCCTCCCCGCCGCGAGGTCGGGGTGGTGGTGGACCGACCCGGCGTCGGGTCGGACCAGCCGCAGGAGGACCCCGCCGAGCGTGGTCTTCCCGCACCCGCTCGGGCCGGAGAGGGACACCCGCTCACCGGCGGCGATCGCCAGGTCCACGTCCGTGAAGACCGGGCGGCCGCCGTAGGTCTTGGTCAGTCCCGAACCCTCGATGAGCGTGGTGCCGGGCTTCCTGCCGGTGTCCGTGCCGCGCCACGGCGGGTTCCAGCGGTGCGGCTCGGCGGCGAGCAGCCGCCGGGTCCAGGGGTGCTCCGGGGCGCCGAGCACCTGCTCCACCGGGCCCTGCTCGACGACGTGGGCCCGGCGCATGACGAGCAGAGTGCCGCTCAGTGCCCGGGCGAGGTCCAGGTCGTGGGTGATCGTCAGCAGCGAGCCTCCCCGCTCGACGTGCCGGCCGAGCAGGCGCGCGAGGGCGTCGCGGGATCCGGCGTCGAGCCCCTTGGACGGTTCGTCGGCGATGAGCACCTCCGCCCCGCCGATCGTCGCCGCCGCGAAGGCGACCCTCTGGGCCATCCCGCCCGAGAGCGTGTGCGGGTGGGCGCGCTCCACCCCGGCCAGCCCCAGGTCCTCGAGCCGGTGCCGCGCCTGCTCCAGGGCCCCCGTCCGGCCGCTCCGGCCCCGCAGGAAACCCGGGTGGCCCTCCGCGACCTGGCGGTGCACCCGCATCGTCGGGTCCAGCGCCAGGACCGGTTCCTGCGGGAGCATCGCCAGGTGGCGACCCCAGAGTCTGCGCCGTGCGCGCGTGCCGGCCAGCGGGGTCCGTCGGTTCCCCAGCAGGATCTCGCCGGAGACCCGCAGGCCGTGCGGGAGGCTGCCCATGAGGGCGTGGGCCAGCAGCGACTTGCCGGAGCCGCTCTCGCCGACGATCGTGACGGCCCGGCCCGGGGGGAGCGTGAGGCGGGGCACGTCCACGAGGGCGCGGCCCTCGTGGTCGATCCGGACGTCGAACAGGTCGATGGTCATCGGCGGACCTCCTGGGAACGCAGGCCGAGCAGCCCCACCAGCAGCAGGAGCAGCACCGCGACGGGGGCGAGCACCATCCAGGGGGCCTCGTGGTAGTAGGGGAGGGACTCGGTGACGAGCAGGCCCAGCTCGGCGGTGGGGGGCTTGAGCCCCACGCCGACGTAGCTGAGCGTGGACATGGCCAGCACCGCCGTGGCCGTGCCGAGGGTGGCCAGGGTGAGCAACACGGGGGCGAGTTCTGGCCACAGGTGGCGCCGCAGCACGTGGACCGGGCCCAGCCGGAGCAGGCCTGCAGCCTCCACCGCGGGGCTCGTGAGCACGCTGACGGACCGTGCGCGCACCACCCGGAAGTACTCGACCCACTGGGCGAGCGCGATCCCGACGTAGATGGTCCACAGCTCCCCGGAGGCCAGCGTGGCGAAGATCAGCACGACGAGCAGCGCGGGCAGGGCGAGGAAGACCTCGGAGGCCCCGAGCAGCAGCTGGTCCAGCCACCCGCGCCGCCAGGCGGCGAGCAGGCCCAGGGCGGTGCCGGCCACGGCGGCGGTCGCCACGCACAGCACGGCCAGTCCCAGCGACAGCCGGGTGGCGTGCGCCAGGCGGGCGATCACGCTGCGTCCGAGGTGGTCGTGGCCGAGCGGCTCCCCCGGAGACGGCGGCTGGAGGAACTGGCTCAGGTCCTGTCCCGTGTGCTGACGCCAGACCAGGGGTCCGACGAGGGCGAACAGCACGAGGGCGGCCAGCAGGGCGCCCGAGAGCAGCCGGGTGGCCGGGGTGCTCCGGGAGCGGCCGGCCGCCGCCCACCAGGAGCCCGGCGCGGGTGCCGGGCCCCCGGTGGGGCCGTCGTCGGGCAGGGCGGCGTCGACGCGCCGCTGAGCGGGGGCGCTCACAGGTCCTCCCTGGTTCGGGGGTCGAGGGCGAGGACGGCGAGGTCCACGAGGGTCGAGACGATCACCACGATGAGGGCGAGCGCCAGCACCGTGGCCTGCATGGCCGGGATGTCGCGCCAGAAGACGGCGTGCACGAGGGCGTGGCCCAGCCCGGGCCACGCGAAGAGGCTCTCCACCACCACGACGCCCTCGACGAGGACGAGCACCTGGACCCCGACATAGGCCACCAGGGTCACCCCTGCGTTGCGCAGGACGTGGCGGATGAGCACCACGTGCCGGCCCAGGCCCTTGGTCTCGGCGAAGCGGACCTGCTCGGAGTCGAGGACCTGCGCCACGGCGTCGCGGGTCACCCGGGCGAACAGGCCCGAGAGGCCCACCGCCAGGGTCAGGGCGGGGAGCACGACGCTGCCGCGCTCCCCGTGCCCGGCGGCGGGCACCCAGCCGAGCTGGACGGAGAAGACGATGATCAGCACCAGGCCCAGCACGAACGGGGGCAGCGCGCGCACCACCGCCACCCACGCGTCCGTGAGCCGGTCGACCACACCGCCGCGGGAGCGGGCCGCGAGCACGCCGGCGGCCGAGCCCAGGACGACCGACACGGCCAGCGCCGCGGCGGCGAGCTGAAGCGTCGCACCCAGGTGGTGGCTCAGCTCGTCGGTGACCGCGGCGCCGGTGACGAGGGACGTGCCGAGGTCCAGGCGCAGGGCGTCGGACATCCAGCCGGCGAGCTGCCGCCAGGCCGGGGCGTCGAGCCCCAGCTGCGCGCCGACCTGCGCGGCGGCCGTGGCGTCGACCTTGTCGTAGCCGTACCGTCCGGCCGCGATGCGGAAGGCGATGTCCCCGGGCAGGTTCTGCACGATGACGAAGCAGGTCACCGTGACCACCAGCAGCACGGCGACGGCCTGGGCGGCGCGCCGGAGCAGCACCCGGCCCGCGGCCCGGACCAGTGAGGGCGCGTGGGGCGCGCGTCCGGCCGGTGGTCGCGGGATGCGGGGAGCGGAGAGGGCGGGGGCGGTCATGCGGGGTCCTGCAGCGAGACGGACGCCAGGCCCCAGCCCCGCTCGAGCGGGTCGAGCTCGAAGCCCTCCACGGACTCGCTCACGACGGCGCTCTGCCGGTACCAGGAGACGGGCACGACCGGCAGCTGCTCCTGGAGCGTGGCGGCGATCCGCTCGCGGGCGGCGGCCGTCCCGGCCCCGCCGTCGTCCGGTTCTGTCGCGAGCCGCTCCATGGCGGAGAGCAGCTTCGGGTCGCTCCAGTTCATGGCGCCCCAGTCGCCGCCCTCTGCCGGGTAGTCCTTCAGGAGGGTGACCGTCGGGTCCGGGACGAGGGCGAAGTTGCGCGTGAACAGCGCCATCTCGAGCGAGCCGTCCCCGTGCCCGGCCGGGATCTCGCTCGAGTTGTCGACGCGCACCTGGACGTCGACGCCGACCTCGGTGAGCGCGGCCTGGACGGCGGTTGCCATCGTGGGCAGCTCGGGGCGGTCGGGGAAGGTCAGCAGCTCCAGGCGCAGGGGCTCGCCGTCCTTCTCCCGCACGCCGTCGGGGCCGGGCGTCCAGCCGGCCTCGTCCAGCAGCGCGGCGGCGTGCTCGGGGTCGTGCCGCAGGGGCTCGAGGCCGTGCTGGTGCCACGACTCGAGGGTGGGTGGGAACATCTGGGTGGCGGCGATCTCGGGGTCCCGGAGCACGGCCGTGGCCAGGGCCGGGCGGTCGAGGGCCGCCGACAGCGCTTCCCGGACGCGGAGGTCGGCGAGCGCGGGGTGCTCGTTGTCGAGCTTGAGCACGATGGCGCGGGGCAGCAGGGCCGACTCGACGCGCACGCCCGGCTTGCCCTCGACCCGCTGCAGGCTGGTCGGGTCCATGCCGAAGGTGATGTCCGCCTGCCCGCTCTCGGCCATGAGGGCCCGGTTCTCCGCGCGGCCGACGCTCTCGTACACCACCCGGTCGACCGAGGGGGCCTCGCCGTCGTAGTCGTCGAAGGCCTCGAGCTCGATCCGGGCCGGTGGGGCGACGTCCACGACCCGGTACGGGCCGGAGCCGACGACCTGCGACACCGTGCCGTCCTCCGCGTAGGAGGAGGGCGCGAGGATCTGGGTGCTGGTCGCCGCCAGCACCGCCGGCAGCGGCGCGAACGGCTCGGAGAGCTCGACGACGACGGCGTCCCCCTCGGGGCGCACCTGCTCGATCGGGGCGACGGCGATCGTGTTCGCCTCGGAGGAGCGGGCCGTCTCGAGCGCGGCGGCCACGGACCGTGCGTCGACCGGCGTCCCGTCGTGGAACCTCGCCCCCTCCCTGAGGGGGAACTCCCACATCAGCCCGTCCTCGGAGGCCGTCCACCGGGTGGCCAGTCCCGGGCGGAGCTCTCCGGTGCCGTCGGACTCGACGAGCGTCTCGGCCACCTGGAGCCGGGTGAAGATCCCCTCGGCGGTCTCGGGGTCGAGGCCGTGCACCTCGTAGGGGCCGATGACGTCGAGGACCGCGCCGTCCTCGGCCGCGGCGGCGACCTCCCGCTCCGGGGGCGCGCCGGTGCGCGCCGTCAGGACGATCGAGGTGGCGGCCACCACGGCGGTGGCCAGGAGGAGGGGGCGGTGTGCGGGCATGAGGAGTCCTTGTCCGAGGGGAGGGTGGGCCGTCGTCGGCGACGGCAGACTATCTGCTAATGATAATCATTCGCAAATACCGCGTGCACGGCGGCCCCGGAGGTCGTGCATCAACGTATTGTTATCCGTTTATGGATCTGGTGTACTGGTGAACGGGCTTGTCAGGGGCCCCCCGACACCAAGGAGGCGGTCATGGCCGGGCACGAGAACCAGGCGGAGCACACCAAGGCGGAGCACGCCCACGGGGACGACTGCGGGCACGAGTCCGTGCAGCACGACGACCACGTGGACTACGTCCACGACGGGCACAAGCACGCCGAGCACGACGACCACTACGACGAGCACTGAGCCGATCCGCCGGTGCCGTACCGACCAGGCCCCCGCCGCGTGCGGGGGCCTGGTCCATGCGGCTCTCCCGGCCGGACAGCCGTGCTGACCATGCGGCTTCCCTGGCACGGAGGATGCGATGACTCCCGACGGCGCTGATCTGGAGGCCGCGGCCCGGCTGTTCAGGGCGCTGGCCACGCCGTCCCGGCTGCGGCTGCTGTGCCTCCTGGGCGAGGGGCAGGCCACCGTCTCGCAGCTGGTGGAGCGGTCGGGGCTGTCCCAGCCCCTGGTCTCCCAGCACCTGCGCATCCTGCGCGAGACGGGTCTGGTGACGCTGACCCGTTCCGGGCGCGAGGCCGTGCACGCCCTGGCCGACACCCATGTGGGGCACATCGTGGCCGATGCGGTGGCCCACGCCGCGGAGCCGAGGAGCGCCTCCGGCGAGGTCCGAGGAGCTGCGCCGGAGCAGCGGTCCTCCGCCTGAGCCGTCGGTCAGCCCTCGTGCAGCCGCGGGGGCGGGCCGATGCCGCACACGGCGTCGCGCAGCGCCGCGGGA
Organism: Kocuria rhizosphaerae; assembly: GCF_044462265.1. NCBI lineage: Bacteria > Bacillati > Actinomycetota > Actinomycetes > Micrococcales > Micrococcaceae > Kocuria > Kocuria rhizosphaerae. The sequence continues at coordinate 28,024 of NZ_JBISWL010000032.1, read as the reverse complement.
ACGGCGTGGTCGGGCCGATCGAGCTCCTGAGGGCCGCCGGCGGCGATCCAGTGCCGCAGGGCGTCGAACCGGGCGTCGTCCTCGAGGCCGCTGAGCCACGCCATGGGGCCGATCCGTCCGCTGCTCCCGTCCCGCCGCGCGACCGCGGCGACGCACGCCAGGTGGCAGCGTCCCAGGCACGGCGAGGTGATGAGCACGCTCCCCCGGGTGCCCCGGATCGTGGAGCTGATCCGTCCCGTGCGGTCCTCGCCGCCCGTGAGCCGGTGCAGCGCGGTGCATCGCGTTCCGCCGCACCAGGCCAGCAGGGGCCCGCTCGCATCGCCGTGCCGGCCGGGGCGGGGCATCCTGCGGGGCAACGTCCTCCTGCGGTGGTCGGGTGGTTCCGGGGCGCTCATCGGAGCGTCCGGCCGGGCGGCGGTGGAGGGCAGCAATTGCCGCACGTGCTCGTGTCGGACCGCTCGGCGGTCTGCCGGCCGGCGCGCGCCTTCGCCGCCTTCTTCCGGGCCTTGGCGCGTACTGGGCTCTTGGGCATCGGGATTCCTCTCGGGTCGGTGAACGGCGGGGGCCGGCGGGGCTCCGCTCCCCGCCGGCCCGCCGCCGGTTCGGGAGTCAGCCCTGGCGGGCCTTCATGCGGGGGTTCTTCTTGTTGATCACGAAGGTCCGGCCCCTCCGGCGGACGACCTGGGCGCCGGGGGCCTTCTTCAGGGCGCGCAGCGAGTTGCGTACTTTCATCTCTTCCTCTCCTGTCCTCTGCTCATCTCGTTCTCTCCGTCACTGGCTTCCTGGCACGTTCTTCACCGCCTCTCCTGCCCTGTCGCTGTCTGCCCGCGCGGCGCCGGGCCGGCCGGGGCCGTCGTGCGCCGCTGCCGGACGTGGTGGGGGTGCGGATCCCCGGGGTCAGTGCGCGGCGCCGATCCCGAAGGGGTCGGTCAGTCCGGTGATCCCGGCTGCCAGCTCCGCCTGGGTGAGCCGGCACGAGGCGAGCAGCCGTGCCATCTCCGCCGGGTCGAGGTCCTCCCCGGTGGCGGTCAGCACCGTGGCGTGGTCCCCGGGGCCGTCCGGGACGAGGGGCTCCGCGCCGCCCTCCGCGGCGAGGAGGTCGGCCCGGTCCTCCGCCGGCCACGGCCCCGTGTTCTGCAGCCACACGCGCGGCCCGATGCCCTGCAGGACGAACCGGTACTCCGGGGCCACGGCCAGCCAGACCTGCCCGCTCAGGCGGCAGCAGCCCTGGGCCAGGACGGACAGTGCCCGGTGGAAGCGCTCGGGGTGAAGGGGGCGGTCCACCCGGTGCACGACCGTGGTGAAGGGCGAGGCCGGTGTGGAGTGCGGCTCGGGTGCCGGGCGCCCGGGGGTGGAGCGCCGGAGGGCCTCACCCCGGTGGTGGCCGCCCCGGCGGATCCCCGCGCCATGCTCCACGACGTCGGCGTGCGGTGCCAGCTCGCGCAGCAGCTGGATGCCGCGGAGGCGCTCCGGGGCGCTGACCGGCACCGGGTCGGGGTCCGCCGCCAGCACCGTGTCGTTGAAGGCCAGCTCGCCGACGAGGAACTCGCCGGGCGTCCTGTCGTCCCCGGCTGCCGTCGTGAGGCCGGTCTCGGCCAGGGTCTGCCCGTCCCAGAGCTGGTCCTCCACCGCGGCGGGGGAGCAGGCGAGAACGGCCGAGTCCACGGTGGGCGGCTGGTCCAGGTGGTGCTCGAGGGCCTGGATCGCCGTCGACGCCGGGACCCCCGCGGGCAGCCCCAGGACCACGTGCTCCTCGCCGTCGGCGGCCAGGCGGCCGAGGGCGGGTGCGAGGTCGAGCCGGACGGCGCAGCTGGGGCACCCGTGCTCGAGGGTCGTCTCCACCCGCTCCGCGGGGGATCCCCGGCGGAACGTCCGGCGCACGGCGCGGCCGTCGTCCAGGAGGTCGTGCACCACCACGACGGCGTGCGGGAAGGCCTCGGCCAGGATCTCGCAGGCCTGCCGGCGGCACAGGGCGTCCAGGGAGCTGATGACGGCGAGGTGCATGCCCTCACTCTACATAAGAATCATTCTCATTTTAACCGAGTGTGTCGCACCGCGTGGGGAGGCCTCCGCCGGAGGCCCGGCACGGACCGCGAGGGGCACGACGGCGTGGTGGGAGGCCGGCCCGGCCCGCGCGCGGGTGGGCTCAGCGGGTGTTCCGGGTCGGGGTGCGGAGCCCGACCCAGGCCATCTTCACGGCCAGCACGGTCGCGGCCGCGGTCAACCGTGCGGTCCGGCGGTCACCGCCGCGCCAGGCCTGCCGGACCGACCGCTCCGCCGCATAGCCGGCCGCCATGAGGAGACCCAGCACGCCCAGGGTCCGGGCCGCGCGCGGGTCCGGGCGGGCCAGCAGCCGCGCGGTGCACACCCCTTGGAGGACCAGCATGATGCCCGGAGCGGAGAGGTTCGTGCCCATCAGCACCGCGTCGCGCCCGAGGTGCTCCCGGGAGCCGCGCAGAAAGCCGACGTCGTAGGCGGTGCGCTCCCGCAGGGCCTTGCGCAGACCGGCCAGTCCGAGTCCGAGCTGCACGGCGGACACCAGGGCCAGGTAGTACCTCATGGTGGTGCTCCTTCGCTGCGCCGGGCCACTGCCCGGGGCCGGACCGTGGCACCACCCCACCCGACGCGGGGCCGGTCGTCAAGGGGTGCAGTCCGATCTGCCCGTGCCGGGCGTCGGCCACGCCTGCACCGGGGCATGGCCGCCGATGCGGCCGTCGCGGCCTCGTCGGCGCGGCGGCGGACCCGTCCCGCCCGGTGCGCCGCAGCGGGCAGGAGTCGTAGGATCGCGGACGGCGCGCCCGCCGTCGAGCGCGCCCGGCACACGGCAGTCAGGAGCGTCCATGGACCACCGCGGCACAGGCCAGGCGCGGCTCATCCTCCTGGGCGCGATCGCTCCGATCGTGTGGGGCACCACCTACGCCGTCACCACCGAGCTCCTGCCCCCGGGCCGGCCCATGACCGCCGCCGTGCTGCGCGCGCTGCCGGCCGGTCTGCTCCTGCTCGCGATCACGCGGCAGATGCTGCCGCCCGCGTGGTGGGGCCGCACGGCGGTGCTCGCCCTGCTGAACTTCGGGGCATTCTTCCCGCTGCTCTTCGTGGCCGCCTACCGCCTGCCGGGCGGCCTCGCGGCCGTCGTCGGCTCCGCGCAGCCGCTCGTGGCGGCGGCCCTGCTCCTCCTGGCGTTCCGCCAGAGGACCCCGCTGCCCCGGCTGCTGTGGTCGCTGGCCGCGGTGGCAGGCGTGGCCGTGGCCGTGTTGGCCGGGACCGTGACCGTGGACGCGCTCGGGCTCACGGCGGCCGTGGCCGGCACCTGCGCCATGGCCGCCGGCGTGGTGCTGGTCCGCCGCTGGGGGACGCCCGAGGGCATGAGCGGCCTCGCGGCGACGGGCTGGCAGCTGACCCTCGGCGGGCTGATGGCCGTCCCCCTCGTGCCGCTGCTGGACACCGGCCCCTTCGTCCTGGACCCGCCCGCGGTGGCGGGCTACCTGTGGCTCGCCCTGCCCGGCGGGGCCATCTCCTACGCCGCCTGGTTCCATGCCGGGCGTCGGGTCCCGCCCACGAGCCTGACCTTGCTGATGCCCCTCGTCCCGGTCACGGCCGCGGTGCTGGGCTGGATGCTGCTGGGGGAGACGTTCACGGGGCTGCAGGCGGCCGGCTTCGGCCTGGCCCTGGTGGCCTCGGTCATGGGGCAGCTGTGGGGGACGTCCCCGGCCCGGCGGCCCCGTCCGGATCCGTAGTTCCTCACCGGACCGGCCGGTCAGGGGTGCCTGCCGCTCAGCGCCCGCGGTGCGAGAACGTGACGTGCGTGACGCCCGACGGCGTCGTGACCGACTCGACGGTGAAGCGCTCCTCCAGGGCCTCGAGGCCGTCCCACAGGCGGACGCCGCGACCCAGCACGATCGGCACCACGACCAGGTGCATGTGGTCGACGAGGTCGGCAGCCAGGAACTGCCGGACCGTCGTGGGGCCACCGCCCAGGCGGACGTCGAGCCCGCCCGCCGCCTCCCTGGCCTGGGCCAGGGCGTCCTCCGGCGAGGCGTCGACGAAGTGGAAGGTCGTGCCTCCCTCCATCTCGAGCGGGGGACGCGGATGGTGGGTCAGCACGAACACGGGCGTGTGGAAGGGCGGGTTCGGTCCCCACCAGCCGGTCCACTCCTCGTCGGCCCATGGACCGCGCTGGGGGCCGAACTTGTTGCGGCCCATGATCTCGGCGCCGATGCCGTCGTCGGTCATCTCGGCGAGGGCGTCGTCGACCGAGCGCGAGCCGCCGGAGCGGCCGTGGACCGCCCGTCCCCTGCGGGTGCCGAAGAACCACTGCATGAGGCGCTGGTCGGCGTGACCGAAGGGCGCCTCGAGGGACTGCCCCTCGCCCGTGCCGAAGCCGTCGAGCGAGACCGCGAAGTTGTGGACGCGCAACGATGACATGGGAACCCCTCGCGTGGTCGGTGCGCACTGCCGTACCCCGCCATCGTGGTCCGCACCGGGCCGGGGTGGCAACCGGTTCGCGGGACGTGACCGGGCGAGCGCCCCGGTGGCCGGCGTCCGCCGGTGCGGGCCGGCCCGGTGGCCGTCGCCCGGGCCGCGGGGTCGTCGGCGCCAGGGAGAGGGCCTCGCCTCCTGCCCGACGTCGTACAGTGGCGGACCATGGAGATCAGGTGGCTGGAGTCCTTCGTCGCCGTCGCGGAGGAGCTGCACTTCGGCCGGGCCGCCACCCGGCTGCACATGGCACAGTCCCCCCTGAGCCAGACGATCCGCAAGCTCGAGAAGGACGTGGGTGCTCGGCTGTTCGAGCGCAACACCCGCAGCGTGGACCTCACCGCGGCGGGCCACGCCCTGCTCCCGCACGCCTACCGGATCCTCGAGGAGGTCGGCCTGGCACGCAAGGCGCCCACCGCGGCGCCGGGCAGCGTCTACGGGAGGGTCTCGATCGGCTTCTCCGGGGCGCTGAACCACCTCACCCTGCCGCCGCTGGCCCGTGCCCTGCGCCAGCGCCACCCCAACATCTCGCTCAATCTGGTCGGGCGGGTCATGTCCGGGGAGGCGGTCGACCGGCTCGTCGCAGGGACCCTCGACCTCGCCTTTGTGGGCCTGCCGCTGAACCCGGGCGCGGTCGCGACGCGGCTCATCGCGCGCGAACGGCTGGGCGTCGTGCTGCCCAGCGACCACCCGCTGGCCGAGCGCGACGCCGTGGACCTCCGCGAGCTCGCCGAGGAGGCGTTCATCGCCATGCCCCTTCTCTCCGGGTCCTCCCTCAACGACAGCGTCATGCGCGTCTGCACGGCCAGCGGCTTCCGCCCGCGCGTGGTCCAGGAGGTGCCCGACCCCTTCATCATGATGACCCTCGTCTCGGCCGGCGTGGGCGTGAGCATCATGACCGAGGGCGTGGTCGGGATCGTGCCGGCCGGGTCGGTGTTCCGGCCGCTCGCCGGGGTGCCGCAGTTCCACGACCACGCCCTCGCGTGGACCGCGGGCAGCGCCTCCCGGGTGCTCGGGGCGGTGCTCGACGTCGCCGCCGAGGTCCTGCCCACCCCCGGGGCCTGAGTCCGGCGGGAATTGGAATTGTGTGCCCTGGACACAAAGTGATTGACCGATTCTATGTTGGACGCGGCACAGTCCCGGTGGAAGAGTTGCCGAGTGTTCCCCGTTCCGCCGGCATCCGGCGGCGTGGACCGCGTTCCCGCGGCCCGTGATCGCCCCCGGGGGGCGATCACGGGCCGGACGCACCAGGGACCCGCTCGGCTCCCGGCAGCGATCCGGCTCCCGGCAGCGGCCCGGAACCCGGAGACGGCCAGGAGACCGGAACCACCACGGACGACCGGCGTCCCACGACGCCGGGGATCGGAGCAGGACGATGACATCCCCGCCAGCACCCGCCGGCCGGCCCCCGCTGGGCCTCGCCCAGCTCTCCCTCGTGGGCACCGCCCCACCGGACCTGGTGCTCGTCGCCGCCGAGGCCGGGTTCGACTTCATCGGGGCGCGCGTGCGGCCGGTGACCCCGGCCGAGCGCCCCTACGACCTCTCCCCGGGCTCGCCCATGCTCCGGGACGCCCTGGCCCGGATGCGGGACACGGGGGTCGCCGTGCGCGACATCGAGTTCCTGCTCCTCGACGGGACCGATCAGCGCGAGGCGTGGCTGGCGATGATGGAGGCCGGACACGCCCTGGGCGCCGGCTCCCTGACGGTGGCCTGCGCCGACGAGGACACCGCCCGCGCCACCGACACCCTCGCCCGGATGACCGAGGACGGCCGCGGCTTCGGCATCGTCCCGACCCTCGAGCCGATCTCCTACCAGGCGGTCCGCTCCGTGCCCGCCGCCGCCGAGCTCGCCCGGCGGGCCGGGTGCCGGATCGTGCTGGACGCCCTGCACTTCCGCCGCTCCGGCGGGACGCCCGAGCAGCTGCGCGAGCACGCCGACGTCGTCGAGATGCTCCAGCTGTGCGACGGCCCGGCCCAGCGCCCCGCCACCAGACAGGACCTCGTGCACGAGTCCCGCGCCGAGCGCGGCATCCCCGGCGAGGGGGAGTTCGACCTGCCGGCGCTCGTCGCCGCGTTCGGCCCGGACGTGCCGCTGAGCGTGGAGACCCCCTCGGAGCGGCACCTGGCCGAGCTCGGCGAGCAGGGCTGGGCCCGCCGCCTCCACGACGCGGCGCAGGCCGTGCTGGCCCGCGCCGAGGACCTGAGGGGAACAGCATGAACCCCCACCACAAGACCCCGGACGACGACGGCCACGGCACGGTCCCGGCGGAGTGCGACCTGCTGGTCGTGGGCTCCGGAGCCGGCGGGCTCTCGGCCGCCGTCACCGCGGCCCACCACGGGCTGCAGGTGCTCGTCGTCGAGAAGGCCCCCGTGTGCGGCGGGGCCACGTCCTGGTCCGGGGGCTGGGCGTGGACCCCCGGCAACCCCCTCGCGAAGACCGACGGCGTGGACGAGGACCGCGAGACGTTCCGCACCTACCTGCGCCACTGCCTCGGGGAGAACTACCGGGAGGACAAGGTCGAGGCCTTCCTGGAGGCCGTCCCGCACATGGTCGGCTTCTTCCACGGGAAGACCTCCCTGCAGTTCGTCCCGGGGGCGAAGATCAAGGACATCTACGGCAAGGTGCCGGGCGCGGGCACCGGCCACCGCTCCGTCGGGCCCCGGCCGCTCAACGCCCGCCGCATCCGCCCCGGGATCCGGGCACTGATGCGCCACCAGCTCTACGAGACGTCCTTCCTCGGCATGGGGGTCATGGCCGGGCCGGACCTCGCCAAGTTCCTCTCCGCCTCCCGGGGGGATCCGCGCGGCCTCTTCCACGCCACCTGGCGCTTCGGCCTGCACCTGGTGGACCTGCTCGTGCACCGCCGGAACACGCAGCTGGTCAACGGGACCGCGCTGACCGGGCGGCTGCTGACGTCCGCCGACGAGCTCGGCGTGCGGATCCGCGTGTCCACCCCCGCCCGGCGGCTGCTGACCGACGGGACCGGGCGCGTCACGGGCGCCGTCGTCGAGGGCCCCGACGGAGAGCACACCGTTCGGGCCCGCCGCGGCGTGGTGCTGGCCGCGGGTGGCTTCCCGCAGGACGTGGAGCGGCGCCGCCGCCTGTTCCCCCGAACGCCCACCGGCCGCGAGCACTGGACCCTGGCGCCGCAGGAGGCGGACGGGGACGGCATCCGGCTGGGCGAGCAGGCCGGGGCGGACTTCCGCACCGACGTCGCGTCCCCCGCGGCCTGGTGCCCGGTCTCGCTGGTGCCCTACCGCAGCGGCCGGATCGGCACGTTCCCGCACATCATGGACCGCGCCAAGCCCGGCAGCATCGGGGTGCTCGCGGACGGCCGGCGCTTCGTCAACGAGGCCAACGGCTACTACGACTACGTGGCGGCCCTGATCCGGGCCGTCCCGGAGGGCGAGCCCGTGCAGGCCTGGCAGATCGCCGACTCCCGCTTCGTGCGCCGGTACCCGCTGGGCATGGCCAAGCCGCTGCCCGTCCCACTGTTCCCCTACCTGCGCTCGGGCTACCTGAAGAAGGGGCGCACGCTCGAGGAGCTCGCCGGCGCGTGCGGGATCGACCCCGTGGCGCTCCGGGAGACGGTGCGGCGGTTCAACGAGAGCGCCCGTCGCGGGGAGGACCCGGAGTTCGGGCGCGGGGAGACCGAGTTCAACCGCTACGGCGGGGACCCCCGCGTGGGCCCCAACCCCTCGCTCGCCCCGCTCGAGAAGGGCCCGTTCTACGCCGTGCGCATCGTCCCCGGCAGCTTCGGGACGTTCGCCGGGCTGGCCGCGGACCCTCGTGCCCGGGTGCTCGACCGCAACGGCGAGCCCGTCCCCGGCCTGTGGGTGGCCGGCAACGACCACGTCAACGTCATGGGCGGCCACTACCCGGCCGGCGGCATCAACCTCGGCCCGGCTCTGACCTTCGGGTACGTGGCCGGGCGGGACGCCGCGGGCGTCACGCGCTACGAGGACGAGGCCGCCGTCCCGGCGGGCCGGTAAAGTCGGTCGCGCGTCGCCCCCGAACGGGCGCGCAGCGCCCACCTCGATCCAGGACCGTGCCATGACCTGCACCTCGTTGCCCTCCGCGGCGATCCCCGACGTCCCGCCCGCCGCCGGCGGCCGACGGGACCCGCTCTGCGCCGGCCTGGACATCGGCGGGACCGCGATCAAGTACGCCGTGGTGGACCCGCTCCGCGGAGCCACCGTCGGGCCGGTCCGGAGGGTCCGCACCCCCCATCCCGCCACCCCGGCGGCCGTGATCGCGGCGCTGCGCGGCGTGCTGACCCAGCTGGAGAGCGAGCTCGGGGGCGGCACCTCGCTCACCGGGGTGGGAGTGGGCGTCCCCGGGATCATCGACGACGGCGTGGCGCGCTCCGCCGTCCACCTCGACGACTCCTGGATCGGCGCCGATGCCCGCAGGCTCATCGCCGAGGGGCTGGAACGTCCGGCGGCGGTGCTCAACGACGCCGACGCGGCCGGTCTGGCCGAGGTGCAGTTCGGTGCGGCCCGTGGAGTGGGTGGCACCGTCCTGATCATCACACTGGGCACCGGCATCGGTTCGGCGCTCTTCCGCGACGGAGTGCTGATGCCCAACACCGAGCTGGGGCACATCTGGTTCGAAGGCCGCGACGTGGACGGCTGGGCCGGTGCCTCCGCGCGCGTGGCGGAGGGCCTGGACTGGCCCACCTACACCGACCGCGTCCAGCGGTACCTGTCCCACCTGGAGAAACTGATCAGCCCGGACCTCGTCGTCCTCGGCGGGGGGATCAGCGAGCGGCAGGAGCAGTTCCTGCCGCACCTGCGGCTGCGGGCCCGGGTGGTGCCCGCCCGGCTGCGCAACGCCGCCGGCATCGTCGGCGCAGGGCTCCAGGCCTACCGGGAGAGCCTGGCCGCGCGGTAGCACCCCGGCCGGCGAACGGAAGGCCGCCATCCCCGGTCCCAGGGGCCCGAAGCGGAGACACGCTGCGCAGATGTGGGGACACGAAACCGCTATATATATGCGAACTCATCAGGAATAATAGGGCGTGTTCCACCGGAACCGGCCACGAACCCCGCCGCCTCTCTGGGCAGCCCCCAGCTCTCGAGTACTCCCAGCGCGGTGGATCCGTTGCTCCGCCTCATCAGATCCGAAGGATTTCCCCCATGCGTCACTTCTCTCGCATCGCCCTGGGCTTCGCCGGGGCAGCCGTTCTCGTCGGCTCCACGGTGATCCCCGCGACGGCCGATGACACCCCTGTCAGTGCCAACGTCAGTGGTTACGGGCTCGAAATCGCTGTGCCCGAGACCAACAGTCTGGCCTTCGGCGAGGTGACGCCGGGCCAGTCTCCGACTCTCGGCGTCAGCGGCGTCACCGTGACCGACCTCCGGGCCGGAACCACTCCCTGGGTCGCCAGCGTCAACATCAGCGGCTTCACCGCTGACGGGGCCCAGTCGGTCGACGGATTCGCCCTGGGATACGCCCCGGGCCTGGCCACGTTCACCAGCGGCATCGGCGTCGCCGGAGTGCCCACGACCGTGGACCCCGTGCCCACCACCCCCGCGAACGTCCAGCAGCCCGTGTCGGTGCTGGGCAACAACACCGCCACGTGGGACGCCACCGTGACACTGCACGTTCCGGGCAGCGCTCTCGAGGGTTCTTACGGGACCACGCTGACCCACTCCGTGCTGTAGGCGCCGCGCGGCGGGGCGGCTCGGCCACCGGCCGCCCCGCCGCGCCACACGGTCCGCCCCCAGGACCTCCTCGTGAAAGCACCCTCCATGACGCCCCAGCCCGCCGTTCTCCGGCCCCTGCTCGTCGCGATCGCCGCCGCCCTGTTGCTGGCCGTCACGGCGCTGCCCTCTCCGGCCGGACCACTCTCAGGGACCCGCGCCCAGAACGACGCTCCGACCCATTCCTCCACGGGCGTGGGCATCCGCTTGCTGGACATCCCCACCGAGACCCGTGACGATCCCCGGGCCCAGTCCTACATCGTGGACCACGTGGAGCCGGGCGAAACGGTCGAGCGCCGGATCGAGGTCGCGAACCGCTCCTCGTCCCCGCAGGCCGTGCGGGTCTACGCCGCGGCGGCGCGGATCGTCGACGGCTCGTTCCAGCCCTACGACGAGTCGCCCAACGAGCTGTCCACCTGGATCACGACCGACCCGAGGCAGGTCGAGCTCGGCCCCGACGAGCAGGCCGAGTCGCTCGTGACCATCCGCATCCCCGAGGACGCTGCCGAGGGCGAGCAGTACGCCGCCGTCTGGGCGGAGGTCCGCGGCAGCGAGGAGAAGCAGGGTGAGGTGGCACTGGCCCACCGGGCGGGCGTTCGCGTATACCTGTCCGTGGGAGGGGGCAACGGCCCGCCAGCGGACTTCAGCATCGGGACGATGACCGCCGGGCGCGACGACGACGGCAATCCGGTGGTGACCGCCGAGGTGACCAACACGGGCGGCCGGGCCGTGGACCTCACCGGAGAGCTCTCCCTCGCCGAGGGGCCCGGCGGAGTCAGTGCCGGCCCGTTCGCGATGGACGGCGGGGCCACCATCGCGCCCAAGGGCCGCAGCCAGGTGCGTGTCGTCCTGGACCCGGAGCTCCCCGCGGGCACCTGGACGGGGACCCTGGAACTCACCAGCGGCCTCCTTTCCCGCGAGACCACGGGGGAGCTGACGTTTTCCGAGACGGGCCCGCCCGCACCCGTCGAGACCGGGACCTTCGCCTGGTGGTGGATCGCCGCGGCGATCGTGCTGGCCCTGCTGTTGTTCGTCGGCGCCCTCTGGCGACGTCGCGCCCGCCGGGCCACCGCGGCCTCCGTGCGGGAATAGTCCGCGGACAGCGCCGTCGCGGTGTTCGCCCGGACGTCCTGGCCCCCTCGGGGCCGGCCGCGAGGTCGCCCGCATCAGCGGGTCGAAGGACAATTTGCTGTCCGCGGAGAGGGGAAGCCGTCCCCACCATGTCCTATTCGCAGTCACGGTCCCACGACGCTGCGACTCTCGACCCCGTCGTCAACGACCGGGAGGAGGTCGTCATCACCCGCGCCGGTCGCGAGCCGGTGGTGATCGAGGCCCTGGACGAGCATCGGGTGGTGCACCTCGTCGCCGGGGACGAGACCCGCATCGCCGCCTGCCTGTACCGCTGCGGCTCCCGATCCTCACCACGGCAGAGCGCCCGGCCCACCGGGGCCGGGCGCTCGCGCATTGGGGTTCCGCTCGGGCTACAGGGTCGACTCGTCGACCGGGGAGATCTCCACGACGATCGGCTCGTCGAAGACCGGCTCCTCCGTCCCGGGCTCCTCATCCGTCGGCTCCTCGGTGACCGGCTCCTCGGCCGCCGGCTCCTCGGTGGCGGGCTCCTCAGCGACCGGTTCCTCGGCGGTGGCACCCTGATGTGCCGGTGACCAGAGGGGGCTCCGCTAGAACGGCACCTCGGTCGCGAGCAGCCCTTCGCCGGCACGGCGGCCCGAGACCGTCCGGCAGAACTCCACGGCGCTGAGCTCCAGCTCGGGGGCCGGCGCGGCCCCGGTGCGGGTCCACGTTCCTCCGGCCGGTCCCGTCAGGACGAGCCGGAACGGCCGCCCGTGCCGGACCGCCCACTCCTCGACGACGTCGGCGACGATCGCGCCGTCGTGCTCCGCCGTCATCGGGACACCGCGGCCGGTGGCGCGCTGCAGGTCGATGCGGTGCATCCACGGGTCCCGCGTGAGGACGGTGTCCAGCAGGTATCCGATGGTCCACCACTCCTCACGACCGCCGACGTGCTGGGCGGGGTTCATCCGCCGGGAGCGGACGAGCGCCGGGGTCATGCGGCGCCCTCGGGCGGCCCGGGGGCCCTGGTGACGGATCTCGCGGCGCAGCTGCTCCGGGCCGGCGTCGGCGCGCTCGGCGACCTGCAGGGCCGTGAGCGCGTCGATGTGCTGGATCCCGGAGGCGGACGCCTCCCGGGTGGCCTTCCGGGTCTGCCGGAGCGTCTCGATCGGAGAGGCGGCCATCGCCATCATGCCGGCCACGTGTGCCACGAGTTCCCGCACGGTCCAGTCGGGGCAGTCCGTGGGGCGGTCCCAGTCCGGGGCCTGCAGGGATTCCACGGCGTCGGCCACCCGCCGGTACTCCTCGATGGCCAGGCGCATGGCGACGGCGCGGTCAAGGGCCGAGCGCCGGGGGGTCTCGCGAGTGCCGGTCGTTGTCGTCGTGTTCATGGCGGTCTCCTTCGTCGCTCACAGGTCCAGGTTGTCGGCGTACATGTCCACGGCCCGGTCCAGCAGGCGGGCCCACCGGTCGCCACCGGGGTCGTTGGCGAGCTGGGCGTCCACGAGCCCGCTGAGAAGGGCGGTCCACAGGTCGACGTCCTCGTCCCGGGTCACACCGTGGGCGGCCGCGGCGGCCTTGAACCGCTCCAGGACGTCGACGGCCGGCGCGTACGCCTCGGCGCTCGGCACGAAGTCCGGTACGGCGCGCGCGTTCATGAGCTGGTTCCTCGTCGGGTCGCTGACGCAGAAGTCGAAGTAGATGTGGGCCACCGTCCTGAGCCACTCGCGCGCGTCCCCGGTGGGGTCCTCCGGGACACCTGTCTCCATCGCGGCGAGGCACTCCCGCCACGCCTGCGCGAACATCGCGTCGATGATCGCATTGCGGGAGTCGAAGTGGGTGTACAGGGACGGGGCCTGCATACCGACCTCGCGCGCGACCTCGCGCAGCGTGAACCCGGACAGGCCGTGCTCCCGGGCCAGCGCCCAGGCGGTCTCCAGGATCCTGCCGCGCACCAGCTCACGACGTTCGGTCTTCCAATGTCCAGTAGGATTGCCTAACATAATTAGGAGTATGGACCCCGCCGGAGCCTGGAGCAACCGGGACGACGGCACCCGGGTCCGGTTCCGGGTGTGGGGAGGTGCGGGTCCGTCGGGGGACGGGTGCTCGGGCACGCAGGGCCGCGGTGGTGCGACGGCGGTGTACCACAACGTGGACAAGGCTCTCGAGGCGGGGTACGTCCCGGTCGGTGGGTGCGAGCCCGGCATGGGCTACCACTACGTCGACTTCGCGAACTTCGAATCGACGGACCCGCTCGTGCCGGCCGCGCTGCTCTACGCCCCGAGCGGCAACGGGAAGCTTCGCCTCGCGGGGGTCGAGTGGTTCGCGGTCGACGCGGACCAGGACCTGACCACGGACGACGACAAGCCGAGCATGTTCGGCAAGGAGTTCGACGGCCCGATGCCCGGCCACGCACCGGGCATGCCGATCCACTACGACCTCCACGCCTACATCTGGCAGGGCAACCCCGACGGGGTGCTCGAGACGTGGAACCGGAACATCCGGTGTCCGGCCCACTGACGCAGCGCAACGGCACATGACGCGGCGGCGCCCCGTGTCTCAGAGCACGAGCACCAGGGCGGCGATGACGCCCACGATGACCAGGAAGACGATGCCCCAGGCCTTGAGGTTGTCGGTGTCGTCCTCTTCCTCCTCGGGCGGCCGGGGCGGCGGCCAGCCGCCGGGCCCGGCGGCTGGTCCCTGCCCACCGGGCCACGCGGGTCCCCGGCCGGGCTCCTGACCGGGAGGCCCCGAGGGTGACGCCGGGGGTCCCTCACCCCAGGCCGGAGCGTCGGGGGCTCCCTGCGGGGAGCCGTAGGGGGGCGGAGCGCCGGGCGCCGGGCCCTGCGAGGACGTGTACGGAGGCGCCTGCGGGGAGGTGTCCGGGGGAGGGGTCCCGGCCCCCGGCGTTCCCGCGGCCGGAGGTGTGGCACTCGGCGGCGGGGGCGCCGGCGGCAGGGTCTCGCCGGTGAGCACCGGGCCGTCCTCGCGGTGGCCCTTCTCGGCCTGCGTCAGCAGCGTCACGAACTGTTCGAGCGACTCGGAGCCGTCGTGCTCCCGGGCCAGGAACCGCTCGGCGCGGCGGCGCACCACCCGGTAGACACGCCCGTCGTCGGGGATGCCGAGGTCCCGGGCCGCCCGCGCCACCGTGAGCGGAGGCTGTTCCGGCACGGGGTTGGTGCCCCACTCCAGGAGCCCGGTCAGCACGGGCCGCTCCAGCACCCGGGCCATCGCCGCCCGCGCTCCCGGCACCCGGGTGAGCTCGAGCAGCCCGCTCGGCGGGGCCGAGGGGCAGCCCGGGACGTCACTGGTCAGCTTCGCGGCGCGCTCGAGCCAGAAGGTGTCGCCGAACAGCGTGGCGAGGAGCACGGCCGCCGCGAGCCGGTCGTCGTCGGGCGCCGAGTCCTCGGGGGCGTCCGCCCAGTGCGCACCCAGGGCGCGGCGGGCGGGTTCACCGGCCACCCGCACGCGCAGCTGCGGTTCCTCGGGGCCACGGGCCGTCTCCGCGGGATGCTCCACCGCGTGCCGCACCTTGGGGTCGAGCTCGGGGTCCATGGGTCACCTCTCCGTCGTCGTCCGTGGGTCCATCGTCTCAAACACCACCCCGAAGAGGCGTGGAGCCCGCGTGGCTCAGGCGGGGAGCAGGCTGCGCAGCTGCCCGGCGGCCAGACGCGGCTCGGGGGCGTCCGTGACCGCGCGGACGACGACGACGCCCCTCGCCCCGGCCTCCAGTACCGAGGGCACCCGCTGCTCGTCGATGCCGCCGATCGCGAACCACGGCACGGGGGGCGCGTCCGGATCCGCGGCGAGGCGGGCGCCGGTCAGCTCGGCCACCTCCCGGACGAACTCCAGGCCCGTGGCGGGCCGGCCGGGCTTGGTGGGGGTCTCCCACACCGGACCCGTGCAGAAGTAGTCGACGTCCGGGTCCTCGAGCGCGGCGCGGGCCTGGCCGATGTCGTGGGTGGAGCGCCCGATGAGCACGTCCGGGCCCAGCAGCCGCCGGGCCTGCGCCGGGCTGAGGTCGTGCTGGCCCACGTGGAAGACGTCCGCGCCCACGAGTGCGGCGATGTCGGCGCGGTCGTTGACGGCGAACAGCCCGTCGTACTCCGCGGCCACTCGCCCCAGCAGCTGCAGGGCGGCGATCTCTTCGTCGGCGTCGATGCTCTTGTCCCGCAGCTGGACGATGTCCGTCCCGCCGGCGTAGGCGGCGTGGAGGAACTCCTCGAGGTCGCCGCGGTCCCGGCGGGCGTCCGTGCAGACGTAGAGCCGGGCGCCGAAGAGCCTGTCCGCACGGGTGGTTCTGAGCTCCGACTCGGGAGGTACGGAGGTGTCACGGGTATGCTTGGCCACACGCTGATGATAGATCAGCGGTTCTGCGGGAGCCCCCACGGGGGCTGAGAGGGCGCCCAGCGCCGACCGCCACACCTGATGCGGGTCATGCCGCCGTAGGAAAGGACATCGCCGATGACGTCCGTGCACTCCACCCCCGTCGGGCCGTCCCAGGGCCCCGAGCACGTCCGGGCCGACGTCGCCGTCGTCGGCGCCGGGGTGGTCGGCCTCGCCACCGCGTGGGAGCTGCGCCGCCGCGGCCGCTCGGTGGTCGTGGTGGACCCCGAGCCCGGGTCCGGGGCCAGCCGGGCGGCCGCCGGGATGCTCGCCCCGGTGAGCGAGGTCCAGTACCAGCAGGAGCCGCTCTACCCGCTCATGCTCGCCTCCGCCGCCGAGTACCCCCGGTTCGTGGCCGAGCTCGAGGAGGCCGCCGGCGGCTCCGTGGGGCACCGCGCCACCGAGACCCTGGTCTGCGGCGTGGACGCCGCGGACCGGCAGGCGCTGGCCGATCTCGCCGGCTTCCAGCGGCGGCACGGCATGGCGGTGGAGCAGCTGCCGCTGCGCGCCGCGCGCGCCCTGGAGCCGGCCCTGAGCCCCCGGCTCTCGGCCGCGTTCCGGATTCCTGACGACCACCAGATCGACCCGCGCCGCCTGGTCGCCGGCCTGCTGGCGGCGCTGACCGCGCCCCGGCCGCCGGGGTCCGCCGCGTCACCGGGGGCCCCGGCGCGCGACGGCGGGCCCGCCCGGCTGGTGCACGACCGCGCCGTGGCGGTGCGCCGCAATGCGGACGGAGCCGTCACCGGCGTGCGCCTGGCCGGTGGGGGCATGGTCTCGGCGGCCGGGACGGTGCTGTCGCCGGGCACCGGACTGCAGGACCTCGAGGACCTGCCCGGCTCCTGGAGCCCGCCGCTGCGGCCTGTGCACGGGGACATCCTCCGCACCCGCGTCCCCGCCGGCACGCCCCACCTCCTGGAGCGCACCGTCCGCGGCCTGGTCCACGGCATCCCGGTCTACCTGGTGCCGCGCGAGGACGGGACCGTCGTCGTCGGGGCGACCTCCCGCGAGGACGACCTCCCCGGGCCCAGCGCCGGCGGCGTGTTCCGGCTGCTGCGGGACGCCCAGGCCCTCGTGCCCGGCGTCGCCGACCTCGAGCTCGTGGAGGTCATGGCCCGCGCCCGCCCCGGCACCCCGGACGACATCCCCTACCTCGGCCGCGTGCGGGACCCGGACGGCGCACCCGTGCCGGGTCTCGTGGTCTCCACCGGCTACTTCCGCCACGGGGTGCTGCTCACCCCCCTCGCCGCGCGGCTGGCCGCGCAGCTCGTGCTCGGGGAGGGCGGCCCCGACCCGGCCGCCGACGCCGGGCACCTCGACACCACCGACCCGCACCGCTTCGACCCGGAGGCGCCCACCGGGCATCCCCAGCCGGTCGCTTCCGGGCCCGGAGCCCAGAACAGGAGCACCCCATGACCGCGATCACCCTCAACGGCCGCCCGCAGCAGGTGGCGGGCGGCACGACCGTCGTCGACCTCGTCGCGGAGACCGTCGGCCGCCCCCTGGGCCCCGACGGGACCCCGCAGGACGGCCGCCGGCTGGGCGTGGCCGTGGCCGTGGACGCCGCGGTCGTCCCCCGCAGCCGCTGGGGCCGGACCCCGGTGGCCGAGGGCCAGTCCGTCGAGATCATCACCGCCGTCCAAGGAGGCTGACATGACCGCCCCGCACCCTGAGCCCGACGTCCTCGAGATCGACGGCGTCCGGCTGTCCTCCCGGCTCGTCATGGGCACCGGCGGGCTGAGCTCGCTGCACACCCTCGAGCAGGCGCTCCTCGCCTCCGGGACCGAGCTGACCACCGTGGCCCTGCGCCGCTACGCCCCCGGGCAGGGGGACTCGCTGTTCGCGATGCTCGAGCGCAACGACATCCGGATCCTGCCCAACACCGCCGGCTGCTACACCGCCCGCGACGCGCTGCTGACCGCCGAGCTCGGCCGCGAGGCCCTGGAGACCGACTGGGTCAAGCTGGAGGTCATCGCCGACGAGGACACGCTGCTGCCCGACGTCGTGGAGCTGCTCGACGCCACCGAGCAGCTCGTGGCCCGCGGCTTCAAGGTCTTCGCCTACACCTCCGACGACCCGGCCGTGGCCCGCCGGCTCGAGGACGTGGGCGCGACCGCCGTCATGCCGCTGGGCGCGCCCATCGGCACGGGCCTGGGCATCCTCAACCCGCACAACATCGAGCTCATCGCCTCCCGCGCCTCGGTGCCCGTGGTCCTCGACGCGGGGATCGGCACCGCCTCCGAGGCGGCCCTGGCCATGGAGCTCGGCTGCGACGCCGTGCTGCTCGCCAGCGCCGTGACCCGCGCCCAGGACCCCGTGGCCATGGCCGCCGCGATGCGCCACGCCGTGGCCGCCGGGCGGCTCGCCGCCGGCGCCGGGCGCATCCCGGCCAGGCGCCACGCGCTCGCGTCCTCGCCCATGGCCGGGCGGATCGACACGGACGGCTCCGATGCGGCGGACGCCCCGGACGCCCGGGACGTCCCGCGCGGGGACTGGGCGCCCGTGGGGGAGGGCCGGTGAGCCCGCTGCCCCCGCTCGTCGCGCCCGGCCCCGATCTGACCCGCGAGGAGCTCGAGCGCTATGCCCGCCACCTGACCCTGCCCGGGATCGGCCCCGAGGGCCAGCGGCGGCTCAAGAACGCCCGCGTGCTCGTCGTCGGCGCCGGCGGGCTGGGCTCACCGGCCCTGCAGTACCTGGCCGCCGCCGGGGTGGGGACCATCGGGATCGTCGACGACGACGTCGTGGCCGTCTCGAACCTCCAACGCCAGGTGGTGCACACGACCGCCGACGTCGGCCGGCCCAAGGCCGAGTCCGCCGCCGACGCCGTCGCCGCGCTCAACCCGCTCGTGGACGTCCGCACCCACACCGTCCGGCTGGGCGCGGACAACGCCGTGGAGATCCTCGGCGGCTACGACCTCGTCCTGGACGGCGCCGACAACTTCGCGACCCGCTACGTGGTCAGCGACGCCGCGGCCCTGACCGGCACGCCCTGCGTGTGGGGCTCGATCCTGCGTTTCGAGGGCCAGGTCAGCGTCTTCTGGGCCGGCCACGGACCCACCTACCGGGACCTCTATCCCGAGGCGCCGCCGGACGGTGAAGTCCCCAGCTGCGCCGAGGGCGGGGTCTTCGGCATGCTCCCCGCCACGGTGGGGTCGGTCATGGTCACCGAGGCCGTCAAGCTGATCACCGGCACGGGCGAGCCACTCCTCGGCCGGATCCTGCTGCACGACGCGCTCGCGATGACGTGGCGCGAGATGCGCCTGGCCGCAGACCCGGATGCGGCGCCCGTCACCGCCGTCGTCGAGCCCGAGGCCGTGTGCGCGCTGCCGGGGGCCGGGCCGACGGAGACGCTCAGCGCCCCGGAGCTGGCCCGCCTGCTGGAGCGCCGGGAGCGCGGAGAGGCCTCCTTCGCCCTGGTGGACGTGCGCGAGGACTGGGAGCGGGAGCTCGTGGCCATCCCCGGCGCCCTGGCCGTGCCCCTGCAGGAGCTCCTGGACCGGGGCGCGGACGCCCTGCCCGCGGAGGCCCGCGGTGCGGACCTCGTGCTGCACTGCAAGGCCGGCGCCCGCTCCGCCACCGCGCTGGAGGCCCTCCGGCCGTTCTTCGCCCGGCGGGAGGAGCGCGTCCGGCACCTCGAGGGTGGGGTCCTGGCTTGGGTGGCGCAGGTCGAACCGGACAAGCCCGTCTACTGAGGAGTGTCGCGGTCCTCAACCAGGCCTGACCGGCCGCGCTTCGGCGAGGTCCACCCTTGCCCGGCGGACCGGCCCCGGTGGCATCCCGAGCGCATCAGTGCGGTGACCGGCGGAGGAGGTCGACCGGGCGTCCCCCCGCCGGGGAGCAAGCAGTGTCTGATGCGTCAGGTCGTCCGGGCCGCGGGGACGCGTCGCCGCAGCGCGAGCGGCAGTGTCAGCAGTGAGATCCCTCCGGCGACCAGCAGTGCGGTGCTGAACGAGGTTCCCGCGGCGATCATCCCCACCACGACCGCACCGAGGCCGGTTCCGACGTCGAAGCCGATGTTCCACACCGCGCTGGCCGGGCCGTAGTGCTGCCGTCTGACTTCTTGGAAGGTCACGACCAGGGTGAGGTTCTGCAGGCCGCCGTAGCTGATGCCCACCATCACTGCTCCGACCATCAGCGCCGGGGCCACGGTGGCCTGGGGATCGCCGACCGCCCAGGCGAGCACGGCCATGCCTGCCGTGGTCAGCAGCACCAGCGGCCAGATGAACCTGGACGGTCCGAACCGGTCGGACAGTGCGCCGATCCGCCAGCGTGCGAGGGCGGCCGCCACGCTCATGAGCAGCAATGCCAGGGCGGTCAGTGCGGCACTGCTGCTCATCTGGGCCATGAAGGTGATCAGAGCGCCACCGGCCAGGGTGACGCCGGTCAGCAGTGCCATCGGCCGGAGGAGACACAGGTAGGGCGCCCGCTCATCGCCCATCTCCTTCTCCGGGATGTGGTCCAGCATCCGGGCCAGGCCGATCGCGGGCACGACGGCGACAGCAGGCAGGGCCGCCACGGCGAAGACGACCCAGAAGCCGAGCTGTTCGGCCATCCAGGGTCCCGCCGACAGGAACAGGATCTGCGGTCCCGCGATCGCCAGTCCGTAGGCACCGATCGCCTTCCCGCGACGCTGTGGCTCGACCAGCTCGGCGACCAGGGCGCTGCCGGTCACGGTGAGCACGCCGAAGCCGAGTCCGCGCACCGCGGAGAGCACCAAGGTCGGCCCGAGTGCATCGCTGAGCCCGTGCGCCAGTGCGGGCAGTCCCAGCAGGAGCATGCCCGTGACGAGGACCGGCGCCCAGCCGAAGCGGCGCAGCGCACCGGGGACGAACAGCTGCGTGAGCACGGTGAAGAGCATGAGCACGCCGTTCACCAGCCCCGCGCCGGCGGTGTCGGCGCCGCCGTGCACCGCCCACAACGGCGCAACCGGCAGCAGCGCGGCGTATCCCGAGAAGCCCAGGACCGTCATCGTCAGCAGCAACGGCATCCCCGGCGCCCGCCAGACCGAGTCGTTCACGGCCGGACGAGGTCCGTGACGATGATCCCGGCCTCGCGGCACGCGTCAGCGGTGGCTGCGCTCGCCGCACGGCCTCGTGGCGCTGCGCGTGAGTGCTTGTTGCGGACATCGATGATCGACATGGTGCCGCCAGCCTATGCCCGGCGCGCCTCAGCTCTGTACGTGACCACTGTGGGTTCCGCCCGTGAAGTCGGCCGAGTGCCGGATGACCGGTTCCGAACGGAGGCCTCGACGTCATCTCCGTACCTCTCTCCCTCCTGCCATCCCTCCCTCCTCGAGATGCATGACGGGGGATCTTCGGGACGGGGAGGTCGAACAATGCACTAACAGTGCAGTATGATGCACTTATGGATGAGAGCACGACGGATCTCGCGGCGGCCATCGGCGCCCGGGTGAAACAGGAACGGCAGGTCCGGCGCTGGACGCTGGACCGCTTGGCCGAGGCCGCCGGGGTCAGCCGCCGCATGCTGGTCAACGTGGAGCAGGGTGCGACCAATCCCAGTGTGGGGACCTTGCTGAGGATCAGCGAGGCCCTGGGCATCGGGCTGCCGGCGCTGGTGGAGGCTCCGCGGCCCAGGCCGGTGACGGTCACCCGCCACGGTGAGGGGGCCACCTTGTGGAGCGGGGAGCACGGCGGTCGGGGGATCCTGGTGGCCGGCACGGAATCCCCGGACGTGGTGGAGCTGTGGGACTGGACCCTGGGCCCGGGTGACCGGCACGCCGGCGAGTCGCACACCCCGGGCACCAAGGAGCTGCTCCAGGTCCAGCAGGGCACGATCGCCGTCGAGGTCGCCGACCGGACGATCACTCTCGAGACCGGTGATGCGGTGTCCTTCCCGGGCGATGTCGCCCACGCCTACGCCAATTCGGGCACTGAGCCGGCTCGATTTTCCCTGACCGTATTCGAACCGGGCGTGGGCTCGGGACACCACCAGGAGTTTTCCGATGACTGAACCGAGCACGCTGGAGCGGTTGCTCGAGGGGGCCTGGGTCGAGGCCGAGGTGTTCGCCTTGCGCCCGGACTACCGGGCCGTGCTGCTGGCCGTCGACGGGCTCGTGCCGGGCCCGAGTGATGCGGCCGGTGAGGCGCTGCTGCAGGCGGCCGAAGCGGCCACCGCCCAAGCACTTGCCGACCGGCCGGTGGAGGAGCTGCCGCACGTGGCGGCGTGGCGGGAGGCCTACCGGGCCTTCGGGGCCAAGCCGCAGCGCACCCGCAACAGCCTGGAGGCGCTGCTGCGCCGTGCGGGGAACGGGCTGCCGCGGGTGAACCGGCTGACCGATCTCTACAACGCGGTCTCGGTGCTGCACCGGATCCCGCTGGGCGGGGAGGACCTGGCTGGCTACCGCGGTGCGCCCCGGCTGGTCCGCGCCACCGGTGCCGAGGCCTTCGACACCGTGGCCGGTGGTGCGCCGGTGATCGAGCACCCCGATCCCGGAGAGGTGGTGTGGTGCGACGAGGCCGGGGTGACCTGCCGGCGCTGGAACTGGCGCCAGGGCCGGCGCACGGGACTGCGCGAGGACACCACCACCGCGCTGTTCGTCCTCGACGCGCTGGCGCCCATGACCGATGAGGCGCTGCACGCCGCCGCCGATGAGCTGACCGATCACCTGACCCGGTTCGGCCCCGAGGTGCGCGTGGCCCGCCGGCTGCTCGCCGCCGGCACGACGCCCGAGCATGGAGACTGACATGCCCGCCCACCCCTGGGGGCAGCCCCCCGGTCGCCGGTGCGTGCGCGGGGACAGGTCGTGACCACGCACGCCCGCTCCCGCACCGTGGTGCCCCCCTGGGGGCCGGCTGTGGCGGCGATGCTCTCGGTGCAGCTGGGATCGGCCCTGTCCGTGGGCCTGATGGCCACCGTGGGCCCGGCCGGGACCGCCTGGCTGCGGCTGAGCCTGGGGGCGCTGGTCTTCCTGGTGCTGGCCCGCCCGCCGCTGCGGGATGTCCGGCGCTCTGACGTGCCGGCGCTGCTGGGTCTG
This sequence comes from Kocuria rhizosphaerae, assembly GCF_044462265.1. Taxonomy (NCBI): domain Bacteria; kingdom Bacillati; phylum Actinomycetota; class Actinomycetes; order Micrococcales; family Micrococcaceae; genus Kocuria; species Kocuria rhizosphaerae. The sequence goes on along the minus strand of NZ_JBISWL010000032.1, from coordinate 5,397 downwards.
GGCGTGACCACCGGGCTGGTGACCGTCGGCTTCCTCGCCGCGATCGAGCGCATCCCGCTGGGCACGGCAGTGGCGATCGAGTTCCTCGGCCCGCTGACCGTGGCCGCCGTGCGCGCCCACAGCGCCCGGGCGCTGACCCCGCCCGCTCTGGCGCTGGTCGGTGTGGTGCTGCTCACCGAGCCCTGGCACGGGGAGATCGATCCGGCCGGGGTCGGTTTCGCCGGACTGGCGGCCATCGGGTGGGCGGTCTACATCCTGCTCACCCAGCGGATCGGCGACCGTTTCACCGGTCTCGGAGCGCTGTCCCTGACCGTGCCCGTCGCCGCGGCCACGGCGGCGGTCATCGGCATCCCGCAGGCCTCCGGGCGGATCACCCTCGGGGTGCTCGCCGCCGCGGCCGGGCTCGCCCTGCTCCTGCCCGTCCTGCCCTTCGCCCTGGAGCTGCTGGCCCTGCGCCGCATGACCCCGACCGCGTTCGGGACCCTGATGGCCCTGGAGCCGGCCTTCGGGGTGCTCCTCGGACTGCTCGTGCTCCACCAACGGCCCTCGAGCGTCCAGATCACCGGCATCCTGCTCGTCGTCCTCGCAGGTGCCGCCGCACAGCGCGGGGGCCGGCGTCCACGGACTCCCGGACCGGCCTCCGGCCACACCGCACTCGACCCCGTCGGCCAGCGGCGCAGGTGGACTCCCACACCGACGACGACGTGGTCGGCCTCTTCCGCACCGGCGCCGAGCACTCCTCGGCGCCGGTGATCGTCGACGACGACCCGGGCGCCACCCACATCACCGTCACCACCGAGCGCTGCCGGCGCATCGCCGACCTGCCCGCTGTCGCCGGACCCGGCCGGCGCGCCCAACGCCGAGCGCAGAGCTGGGACGTGGCCGGTGACGGGCTCACCGTCACGGCCGCGTTCTCCGTCGCCGCGATGCCGAGCCACGCGGTGGCCATCGTTCCGGTCCTGGGCGGGGCTTCCGTGGCGGGCGCCTCGGTGGCGGCCTCCGGCGACGGGAGGCCTGGTCGCGCTCCTCCCCCGAGCACCGGAGCCACCAGGATCCTCATCCAGGTCCTGTTCGTGCTGAAGCGGCGGGGGCCGCCGGAGGCGCAGGAACCACGCACGCGATCGACGGCACATGCCCTACGTTGGTCGGGTGAACCCCGCCCCGTCCGTCCCGTGGACCGAGCGCCACCAGGTGGCCCTCTACCTGATGGCCATCGCGGCCGCGGTGCTCACGGGCTGGACGGTGCCTGCCGCGCCCGCGCTCGCCCCGGCCGTCACCCCGGTCCTGGGACTGCTCCTGTTCGCCACCTTCCTGGCGGTCCCGCTGACGGCCCTGCGCGCGGCCTTCGCCGACCTCCGTTTCCTGGCCGCGGTGCTGACGGTGAACTTCGCCGTCGTGCCCCTGCTCGTGTGGGGGCTCTCCCGGGCGGTGGCGGGGCACGACGCCCTGCTGCTGGGGGTGCTGCTGGCGCTGCTGACCCCGTGCGTGGACTACGTCATCGCGTTCACCGGACTCGCCGGCGGTGCCGCCGAGCGCCTCCTGGCGGCCGCCCCGCTGCTGCTGCTCGTGCAGATGCTGCTCCTGCCGCTCTACCTCCTGGTCCTCGCGGGCCCGGAGACCGTGGCGCTGGTCGAAACACGTCCCTTCGTGAAGGCGTTCCTGCTGCTGGTCCTCGCGCCCCTGGTGGCGGCCGCGACCGTGCAGAGGGCGGCCCGCCGCTCCGCGGGGGCCCGAGCCGTGGCGGCCGCGACCGTCTCGACGATGGTGCCGCTCATGGCGCTCACCCTGTTCACCGTGATCGCCTCGCAGGTCCGCGGGGTGGGGGAGCAGCTGGCGGAGCTCGCCGTCGTCGTCCCGCTCTACGTGATCTTCCCCGTGCTCCTGGTTCCCGTGGGACTGCTGGCCGCCCGCCTGACGCGCCTCGACGTCCCCGCGTCCCGGGCCCTCGTGTTCTCCGGGGTCACCCGCAACTCCCTGGTCGTGCTCCCGCTGGCCCTCGCCCTGCCGGAGCGGCTCGCGCTGACACCGTTCGTCGTCGTCACCCAGACGCTCGTGGAGCTCGTGGCGATGGTGGTGCTCGTGCGGCTCGTGCCGGTCCTCGTGCCGGGACGCCGGCCACCGGGGTGACCCGGCCCGCGGCCACCGGGTTCCCGCCGACGAGCGCGTCAGGCCTCGTGCGGGGCGTCCGGGGTTCGTAGACTGGCGGTCCGCGCCGCGGATCGGCAGCAGTCGATGACCGCGGTTCCCGAGCGGACCCGGAGCAGCAGTCGAACAGAGAAGAGATCTTCCATGGCCGACCAGAACGACGGCACCGCCAAGGTGCGCGAGCTCATCAAGAACACCCGCATCGCCATGCTCACCCACGTGGACGAGCACGGGCACCTCATCTCCAAACCGATGGCCACCCAGGACGTGGACTTCGACGGCACCGTGTACTTCATCGCCCGCCGCACGTCCGACCAGGTGCAGGACCTCCAGCAGCGTCCTTCCGTCAACGTCGCCTACGCCGGGGAGAGCGCCTGGGTCTCCCTCACCGGCACGGCCCTCGTCCTCAACGACAACGCGAAGCTGAAGGAGCTGTGGGACACCTTCACGGGCGCCTGGCTCGAGGGCGGCCCGGAGGACCCGGACAACGTCCTCATCGAGATCACGGGCCGCTCCGCCGAGTACTGGGACACCCCGGGCAGCGGCAAGGTCACCCAGGTCGCCAACCTCGTGAAGTCCAAGGTCGCCGACGACACCATCAAGGGCGACAAGGGCGTCGTCGACCTCTGACACGACGCCCACCGCCACGGGCGGGAGGGGTTCCGTCCGCCCGGACGGAACCCCTCCCGCCCGGGCGTGTCCCGGGGCCCGGGCGTAGACTCGGGGCATGAGCACTGCACTGGTCCGACCCCGCAACGGCAAGCTGATCGCCGGCGTCTGCGCGGCCCTCGCGGCCCGCTTCGGCCTCCCCAAGTTCCTGGTCCGCGTCGGGTTCGTCATCTTCGGCCTCGTGGGCGTGGGGGAGCTGGTCTACATCGCGCTGTGGATCATGATCCCGAAGGAAGGCTGACCCCCCTCGTCCAGCGCCGGCCCCCGGGCAGCCCGCGGCCAGAGCCCCGCGACCCGCGGCGGCCGGCGGCGGCCTGCCCTCGTGGAGCGGCGCATCACGGTGGGGCCCCTCGCGGTGGACTTGCGCGGGACCTTCGAGCCCGCCTCGCGACCGGTGGTGCTCGTGCACGGCATCGGGGTGTCGGGGCGGTACCTGTGGCCTCTGGCGGGGGAGATCGCGGGGCCGCACGACGTGTACGTGCTGGACCTGCCGGGCTCCGGAGCCACGCCGAAGCCGCGGCGGCCGCTGACCGTGGCCGAGCTCGGGGACGTCGTCGCGGCGGTGATCGCGCGGCTGCGGCTGGACGCGCCCGTCGTCGTCGGGCACTCCATGGGATGCCAGGTCGCGGTGCACACCGTCAAGGACCATCCCGGCCTGTGCTCCGCGTACGTCCTGCTCGCACCGGCCGTGGACCCGGAGGCCCGTGGCCTGCTCGTGCAGGCGGGGCGGTTGCTCCGGGACGCGGTGCGCGAGCCCCTGGACACCATCGCCGTGGTGATCCGCGGCTATCTCCGGATGGGCCCGGTCCGGTTCCTGCGCACCGCCCGCTATCTGCTCCACGACCGGATCGAGGAGAACATCCGCCGGTGCGCCGTTCCCGGACTGGTCGTGCGCGGGCAGGACGACCCCGTCTCCCGGAGGGGCTGGGCCCGGCACCTGGCCCGCTCCGCCCCCGACGCCGACTACCTGGAGATTCCGGGTGCCGCGCACGCCCTCCCGCACACCCGGCCGGAGGAGGTCGCCGCCGTGTGCGCCGCCTTCGTCGCCGCGCACGGACCGGCTACACCGTCACGACCTCCAGGCCGAGGTCGGCGGCGGAGTCGGCCTCGTCACGCGTGAGCACGTGGTCGGTGACGACGGTGGTCAGCTCGCCGGCGTCGGCGACCCACCCGAAGCCGGTCCTCCCCCACTTCGTCTCGTCGCACAGCAGCAGCGTGCGACCGGAGAACCGGATGGCGGCCGCCTTGATAGCGGCGTCCTCGGCGTCGTAGGAAGTGACGCCGTCGGACAGGGAGAACCCGCAGCAGGAGACCACCGCGGTGTCGAAGCGCATGGTCGCGATGCCGTTCAGCGCCCTGGCCCCGGTGGCCGACAGCTCGTCGGGGCGGATGTCCCCGCCGCACATGGTGACCCTGATCCCGGCGTCCGCCAGGACGGTGGCCGCCCGCAGGGAGAGGGGGACCACGCGCAGGCTCGGGTCCTCGATCCGGTGCGCCAGGTCCAGGCACGTCGTGCCCCCGTCGAGCACGACGCTCTCGCCGGGGGCGAGCAGCGCGGCGGCCGCGGCGGCGATGCGTCCCTTGCCCGCGGCGTTGACCGCGGCGCGTGCGGCGAACGGCGTGGCGACGCCCCGCAGCGAGAGGCGGCGCGCACCACCGTGCGTGCGCCGGAGGGCGCCCTCGCGGTCGAGCTGCACCAGGTCCCGGCGCACGGTGGCCTCCGAGGCTCCCAGCGTCTCGACCAGTTCGGCCACGGTCACGCTGTCGGTGCTCTCGAGGAGGCGCAGGATGCCCTCTCTCCGTTCCTGGGTCCGCATAGGGCCATGGTACCCATTCATGAGCGATCGATCACAAATCGGCGACTGATCGATCAATAGCTGTAGACTGAGAGCATGCGCCTCCTCCTCATCCGCCACGGCCAGATCCAGTCCAACGCCGACCAGGTGATCGACAGCCGCATCCCCGGCCCGCCCCTCACCCGGCTGGGCGAGCAGCAGGCCGCGGCCCTGCCCGAGGGGTTGCGCCACGAGGACATCGGATCCGTCTGGGTCTCGAGCATGGTCCGCACCCACCAGACCGCCGCGCCCCTGGCCCGGGCGCACGGCCTGACCCCGGTGGAGCGGCACGGCCTCCACGAGATCCAGGCCAGCCACTGGGAGCTCTCCGGGGACCCCGAGCACGTCACCGCCTACTACGACGTCGTCCTGTCGTGGGCCCACGGTGACCTCGACCGGCGGATGCCCGGCGGGGAGCTCGGCCACGACTTCTTCGCGCGCTACGACGCCGTCGTCGAGGAGGCCGTGCGGGCCGCCCGGAGCGCGGGCCTGGGGACGGTCGCGCTCGTCAGCCACGGCACGGCCATCCGGTGCTGGACCAGCCGGCGCACGGACAACCTCGCGGCCGCCGACCTCGAGCGGCGACCGCTCGAGAACACCGGAGTGGTGGTGCTCGAGGAGTCCGCCGACCCGGCGCGGCCCTGGACCTGCCGCAGCTGGATGGGCGAGCCCGTCAGCGGTGTCGGCGTCCACGAGCCCGCCGGGCCGGCCGGGACGTCGATCTTCTGAGCCAGGAGTGCCGGCGGGC
>NZ_JBISWL010000031.1:0-3983 GCF_044462265.1 Kocuria rhizosphaerae | reverse complement strand
CCGTCTCCGGTGACGGCGCGGCCCGGCGCTGAGGCCGGCCCGCGGATCAGGTGAGGTTGTACAGCGCCCGCGCCTCGTCGTGGGTCGCGATCGGCCGGCCGACCTCACGGGCGATCTCCTGGGCCTGCTGGAGCAGCTCCAGGTTCGTGGGGTTCCGGGCCGGGTCGTAGAACAGCTCCAGCCCCGTCTTGATGTGGCCGCCCAGCTCGATGGCCCGTCGCAGGAGCTCCGTGTCGTCGAAGGCGCCCTGGCCCCAGATCGAGATGTACCACGGGTGCTTGACCTTGGCCTCCTCGATCATCGTCAGGTAGTAGTACAGGCTCTCCAGGCTGGGCTTCATGCCGTTCGTGGCGATGGGCTCCATCGCGGTCAGGCCGTAGTCGCCGATCAGGTAGAAGTCCCACATCGACCCCGGCGTGGTGAGGCCCCGGTTCACGTAGTGCATCGCGTGGCGCAGGTGGCCCGGCTCGTAGACACCGAAGACCATGGAGACGTCGCGCTCCCGGAGCATCTTCACCTGGTCGGCGATGCGCTGGTAGTTGAACCCGAACTCCGGGCCCGAGAGGTAGCCCTCCTCGTCGACGTCCGTGGCGAACAGCGTGAGCCCCGTGTCGAGGCAGGCGACCCGGGCGTTGGTGTCCTCGTTGAGCAGCGCGACGTGCTCGAGCCCGTGCTCGTGCGGCAGCAGGCGCAGCGGGCTGCACGTCGTCGGGTACCACGTGATGTCGGGATGCTTCTCCAGCACCCGGTCCCAGGTGCGCTTGTAGTCCTTGTGAGCGTCCGGTCCGATCAGGTCGAAGCTCGTGTTGTGCGCGTGGATCGCGCCGGCGCCCGCCTCCCAGCACCGGATCGCGTCCTCGGCGATCTCCTCGTGGGTGATCGGCGTGTTCGGGTTCATCTCCTTGGAGCGGACGCCGTTGATGTGCGACTCGATGACGACCGGGTGGTCCCAGGTCGGCTTCATGTCGGCGTACTTGTCGAGAGCAGTGGCCATGGCCGGTTCTCCTCGGTAACTGGGTTGTCTGTGTGCCCGGCGCCTCGCGCGACGGCTCCGGCGGACAGTCGTGCGGAGTCGTCCACGCCGGCCGGAGGCCGTGCCGCCGCCCGGGCGGGGTGCCGCGGCTTCCGCCGCAGGTGCCGGGTTCCCGGCCTTCCCCTTGACATGTGATCTGCCCCACATCCATCCTGTGAATACGCTAGCACACCACGAATAAAAAATCCGTTCATCGATCCGCCCGGGGTTCCACACCCTCGCCGGGTCGCCACCAAGGAGGTTTCCGTGCCCGGCAACGACTACGAGGTCGAAGACTTCACCATCGCCATTCCTGACGAGAAGCTCGAGGACATGCACGAGCGGCTGCGCCGCACCCGGTTCCCCCAGGACTTCGCCAACGACGACTGGCGCTACGGCTACAACGGCGCCTACCACCGGCAGATGGTCGAGTACTGGATCGAGGAGTACGACTGGCGGGACGTCGAGCGGCGGATGAACGAGCTGCCGCACTTCAGGATGACGCTGGAGGGCATCCCCCTGCACTTCATCCATGTCAAGGGCAAGGGCCCCAACCCCATGCCCCTGCTGCTGCACCACGGCTGGCCGTGGACGTTCTGGGACGTGCGCAAGGTCATCGGTCCGCTCACCGATCCCGCGAGCCACGGCGGGGACCCGGCGGACTCCTTCGACGTCGTGCTCATCTCCCTGCCCGGCTACGGCTTCTCCTCGCCGCTGACCGAGCCGGGCTGGAACTGGTGGCGCACGGCCGACCTGGAGAACAAGCTGATGAAGGAGGTGCTCGGCTACGAGAAGTACGCGGTCGCCGGCGGTGACTGGGGGGCCCTCGTCACGCAGCAGCACGGGCACAAGTACCAGGACGACGTCCACGGCATCTACACGCACTTCCCCGCCCAGATGAGCCACTACCTCTTCGAGCACCCGGACGCGCCTCCGGGGGTCGAGTACGACCCGGTGCTCGGCTTGCCCGCCGCGAGCGAGTACGGCGAGGGCGAGGAGGGGTGGTTCGAGCGGGGCAAGCTCTTCGTCGAGAACGAGAGCGGCTACGGCGAGATCCAGCTGACCAAGCCCCAGACGCTGGCGGCGCTGGTGACGGACTCCCCGGCGGGCCAGCTCGCCTGGATCACGGAGAAGCGCTACTTCTGGGGACTGGCGGAGCGCGGGGTGGGCACCGAGGCCTTCGAGAAGGTCTGGCCGAAGGAGGACCTCGTCACGACGGCCGCCGTGTACTTCCTCACCGAGACCGGTGGCACCTCGTCGCGGTACTACTGGGAGTGCCGCGGCAATCCCTGGAGGCCCTCGCACGGGAACTTCCCCGTGGTCGGCGCGCCCACGGCCGTCAGCATCTATCCCGGGGAGATCTACAAGCCGCCCCGCACGTGGACGGAGAAGTACTTCAACCTGCAGCAGTACCGGGTGCACGACGAGGGCGGTCACTTCGCGCCCCTGGAGGTCCCCGGCATCTACGTCGACGACGTGTCGACCTTCTTCCGTCGGTTCCGCTGACCGGCTGAGACCAAGCACGAAGAGCCCGCTCGGCCCCTCCGAGCGGGCTCTTCGCCGTGCCGGGGCGGGTGCCCTCGACGGCTGCCACCCGGTGCCGGCGCAGCGATCGCCCACGTCGGAACGGGGGGCGGCGGACCGAGATGTGCTACTCATGCAGACTCTGAATAAATTTGCCGAGACCCTTGACAGCCCCGTGTGAGGCTGGTCACACTGGATGAAATGCTGATGCGGACCCCGCATAAGTATTCAGGGGACCCGGCGACCGTCCGGTACTAGTTCACAAGGAGTTGCGATGTCCAAGAACAAAACCATCCGTCGGCGGTTGGCCACCGGCGTGGCCGCCACGGCCGCCCTCGGCCTCGTGTCCGCCTGCACCACCACCGGAGGCTCCCAGGCCGGCGAAGGGGGTGAGCGGGAGCCGGTGGCCAAGGAGGACATCGTCCTGGTCGCCTCCGTCATCAACACCACGAACCCCTACATGGCATCGATGATCCAGGGTGCCGAAGCCCTCTCGGAGGAGCTCGGCGTGCCCCTGGAGGTCATCGACTCCCAGGGCAGCTCCCAGACGCAGATCTCGAAGATCCAGGCGATCCTCGCCGAGGGCAAGACGGTCGCCATGATGGTCAACACCGTCGCCAGCTCCGACGCGGTGCCGATCGTCAATGCCGTCGAGAACGCCGGTGGCTACACCACCATCTGGTGGAACAAGCCCGACAACTTCGAGCCCTCGGAGGAGGGCGACCACTTCGTGGCCTTCCAGAAGCACTCCGGCGTCGAGAGCGGCCAGTGCACCGGCGAGATGCTGGCGGAGGGCATCGGCGGACAGGGCAACATCATCGCCCTCGAAGGCGTGCAGGACAGCACGACCAGTCAGACCCGCGTCGCCGGCCTGAAGGACGCCCTCAAGGACTACCCGGACGTCAACCTCCTCGAGGTCCGTCCCGGCAACTGGGACCCGCAGGTCGCCTTCCAGGAGACCCAGAGCCTGATCGCCAAGCACGGCGACAAGATCGACGGTGTGTGGGCAGCCGACGACGCCATGATCATCGGCGCCATCGAGGCCATGCAGAAGGAGGGCCGGGTCGACGAGGTCAAGTTCGCCTCGGACGGCCTCTACCCGCCGGTCATCGACATGATGGAGTCCGGCATGGGCAACGACGCCATCGTCGGGGAGACCTTCCACCGCGGCTACATGGCCGCCGCGATCGGTCTCTACACGTCCTACCTCGCCGCCACGGGGGAGATCAACCCGTCCGAGCTGCCCGCGGAGCAGCGCAACAGCCTCTTCCAGCTGGAGTGCGTGACCCCGGACAACCTCGAGGAGTTCACCAAGTACGACGAGGACATCGACGGCTGGATCGACACGCTGATCGAGAACGGTCCCTGGGACGTGCAGCCGGTCCCGCTGGTCGGCGCCGGCCCCGAGCAGCTGCCGTAAGCGGACCGTCCACCTCCCCGTCCGGCC
>NZ_JBISWL010000030.1:0-38363 GCF_044462265.1 Kocuria rhizosphaerae | reverse complement strand
CCGGACGGGGAGGCGACCCGCCACCACCTCTGACGAATCCATGACTGATACGGAGACCACCGTGGAGCAACAGGCCACAGCGACGCGGCCGCAGCAGCGGACGCACGCGACGCCGGCCCGCCGCCGGCTGGAGTTCAAGAACCTCGGCGAGCTCGCCGCCCTCGCTGTGCTGATCGCGGTGTTCGCGGCGCTCAACCCGGGAACGTTCGCCTCGGTGTCCAATGCGTACACCATTCTCAACCAGGCCTCGCTGCCGCTGATCATCGGCGTGGGGGCGACGCTCGTCATCCTCATGGGGTCCATCGACCTCTCGGTCGAGGGCGTCATGGGGGCGGCCGGCATGACGTTCGTGCTGCTGTCGGCCAACAGCCGCGCCACGGCCGACCTCGGATGGTGGGCCATTCCGATCGCCATCCTCGTGGGGATGGCCCTCGGCCTGCTGACGGGCCTCATCCACACGTCGCTGAAGGTGCCGTCCTTCATCGTCACCCTCGGGGTGTGGTTCATCGGCCTCGGCATCGCCACGGTCCTGTTCGGCCGCTCGGCCATCCCCTTCCTGGCCGACGCCGACCTCAAGCAGTGGCCGCGGGAGATGACACTGGGCCTGCCCAACCAGTTCGTCCTGGCGGCGCTCGTGGTGCTGGCCGGAGTCGCAGTCACCCGTTTCACCCGGCTCGGCCGCTACACCTACGCCATCGGGGCCAACGAGACGATCGCCCGGGACAACGGCGTGGCCGTCGGCCGGTTCAAGATCTACGTCTTCGTGGTCGCCGGCGCGTGCAGCGCCCTGGCCGGTGTGCTGGCCAGTCTCCAGCTCGGTGCCGGGTCGGCGACCATCGGCGTCAACACCCTGTTCCTGACCATCGCGGCCGTGGTGATCGGCGGCACCTCCCTGGGCGGCGGCAAGGGCGGCATCATGCGCACCGCGCTGGGCGTCATGCTGCTGGTCGTGCTGAACAACGGCCTCATCCTCAGCGGGGTGAGCTCGAACATCCAGTCGGCCGTCTCCGGCGCGGTCCTGATCATCGCCATCACCGCGGCCGCCTGGCCGCACCGCAGCAGACTGAGGATTGTGAAATGACCATGACCATGAGCCAGAGCGCGACTCCTGCCTCGACGAGCACGCCCATCCTGAAACTCCGCAACGTCTCCAAGACCTTCGGCCCCGTCAAGGCGGTCAAGGACATCTCCCTCGAGATCGCTCCGCACGAGGTGGTCGGGCTGATCGGGGAGAACGGTGCCGGCAAGTCGACCCTGCTGAAGATCCTCACGGGCATCCACGAACCGGACGAGGGCGGCGCCATCGAGGTCAACGGGGAGCAGGTCACGTTCCGCCGGCCCCAGGACGCGGTCGCAGCGGGCATCGGGGTCGTCCACCAGGAGCAGTCGCTGCTGCCCAACCTCTCCGTCGCCGAGAACATCGCCATGAACGCCGTGTCCTCGCGCGACCACGCGACCAGCTTCGGCGTCTACCGCTGGGGCCGGCTCAACCGGGAGGCGACCGAGTCCCTCGACCGGGTCGGTGTGAAGATCGACCCGCGGACGGTCGTGGGCGACCTGTCCTTCGTCGACCGCCAGATGGTGGAGATCGCCCGGGCCATCCGGGTGGACCAGATCGTGCACGCCGCGCCTCTCGTGATCCTCGACGAGCCCACCTCCGTCCTGGAGCGCAACGAGACCGAGGTCCTCGAGCGCGAGATCCGGAACCTGAAGGAGCTCGGGTCCGTCATCTTCGTCTCCCACCGGCTCGACGAGGTCCTGCGGATCTGCGACCGCATCGTGGTGATGCGCCACGGGGAGGTGGTCGCCGACCGCACCACGGATGCCGTGACCGAGGACGAGCTCTTCCGGCTCATGGTCGGGCACGAGTCGACGGCGGAGCCCCGGCCGGACCGGCGGCGTTCCGCCGAGGACCGCCCGGTGCTCTCGGTGACCGGCCTGGGGCGCAAGGGCGCCTACAAGGACGTGTCCTTCTCGGTGGCTCCCGGGGAGTGCGTCACCATCATCGGGACCATGGGATCGGGCCGGGAAGCCGTGTCGAGGGCCGTGTTCGGGGCCGAGTCGTTCGACGAGGGCCGCATCGAGGTCGAGGGCGCCGAGGTCCGGTCCTGGTCGGTGCAGAAGGCCGTCCGCAGCGGCGTGGCCTACGTGCCGTCCGAGCGCAAGGTGGAGGGCATGGTCGGCGGGATGACCGCGGCCGAGAACATGGTCCTCGCCCACCCGGGGCGGACCAGGCGCGGCCCGTTCCTGGGCCGGCGCGCACGCACCAGGCTGGCGGAGGAGTGGTTCGAGCGCCTCGACGTGCGCCCGCAGAACCCCCAGCTGGAGCTCGAGCGCTTCTCAGGGGGCAACCAGCAGAAGGTCGTGATGGCCAAGTGGCTGCTGGCGGACGACCTGAAGGTCCTCGTCCTCGACCACCCGCTCCGTGGCCTGGATCCCGGAGCGGCCGAGACGGTCAACGCGCAGATCCGGGCCGCGCTCGACGACGGCGCGGCCGTGGTGCTCCTGCCCGACACGCTCGAGGAGGCCCTGGAAATGGGCGATCAGATCCTCGTCATGCGTGACGGCGACGTCACGGCGAGGTTCGACCTCGCCGTCGATTCCCCGACCTCCCTCGACCTGCTCGAAAAGATGGTGTGATCTCATGTCTGCGAACGCAACTCTGGACCGCCCGCCCGCCCCGGGATCAGGGGAGGCCGCGACCGGCGGCCGACCGCGCCGGTTCCGTCCCCGCAACCTGTGGCAGGCCGTCGGACCCTTCGGCGTCTTCCTCGCCCTCTTCGCGCTGGTGGCCGTCCTCCAGCCGGCCTTCGTCGGCGGCGGCGGAATGCGGATCCTCGCCGTCCAGGCGGCCTCGATCCTGCTGATCGCCCTGGGGCAGGCCATGGTGCTGCACGTGGGCTCCATCGACCTCTCCAACGCGGCGATGGCCGTCCTCTCCGCGATCGTCCTCGCCATGACCCTGGGACCCCTGGCCGGAGGCGGGCTCGTGGTCTCCATCGGGCTGGTCACGGTGATCGGAGCGATCAACGGCCTGCTCGTCGCCTTCGCCCAGGTGCCGTCGTTCGCCCTGACCCTGGGCACCCTGGGCGTCGTCCAGGCCGCGTCGCTGCTGGCCAGTGACGCGACCACCGTCTACGCCTCGGGGAACAGCGAGGTGCTCCAGCCCCTGTTCGGGACGGCCATCGCCGGTCTGGCCACCGCGTTCTGGGTGGGTGTCGTCGTCGCCGTCGTGCTGTGGGTGGTGCTCCGGTTCACCCGCGTCGGGCAGGCCATGACCGCCGTCGGCCTCAACGAGACGGGCGCGCTCTTCTCGGGTCTGCCCACGCGGCTCCTGAAGGTTCTCGCCTTCTCGATCTCGGGGTTCCTGGCCGGGATCGCCGGTGTCATGATCATCGCCCAGGCCGGGGCCGCGTCCTCCTTCGGGCTGGGCAGCGACCTGCTGATCCCGGGCATCGCCGCAGCCATGGTCGGCGGAACGGCCATCACCGGCGGCGTGACCAATCCGATCAACGTGATCTTCGGGGCGCTGACCATCGCCCTCACCCCGATCGCCGCCGCGGCGGTGGGCGTGCCGACGGAGGCGCAGAGCCTCGTCTACGGGCTCGTGATCATCGTCGCGGTAGCACTCACCATGGGCCGCAACCGCAACAGGATCGTCAAGTAAGCCACCCGGCGGCCGCCGGGAGCAGACACCGACCGGCCCGGGCACGGACCCGGGCCGGCGCGAAGGAAGGAAGAGACCATGACCGTTCTGGAATCCCTGCAGCCCCGCGAGGTGCTGAGCTTCTTCGAGACCCTGACCAGGATCCCCCGGGGCTCGGGCAACGAGAAGCAGGTCGCGGACTGGGTCGTCGACTTCGCCCGGCAGCGCGGCCTCGAGGCCGAGCAGGACGAGATGCACTGCGTGCTGGTGCGCAAGCCCGGCCAGCTCGGGCTCGAGGACGCGCCCCCGCTCATCCTCCACGGACACCTCGACATGGTGTGCGAGAAGGACGAGGGAGTGACCCACGACTTCGAGAACGACCCCCTGCGGCTGGTGGTCGACGGCGAATACATCACCGCCGACGGCACCTCGCTCGGGGCCGACAACGGGATCGGCGTCTCCTACATCCTCGCCCTGCTCGACTCCGACGACATCCCGCACCCCCCGCTCGAGGCGGTGCTGACGGCCATGGAGGAGAAGGGCAAGGTCGGGGCGGCCCAGTTCGACACCTCGAGGCTGACCGGCCGCCGCATGATCGACTTCAACTGGATCACCGACGAGGAGATCCTGGCCGGCTGCAGCGGTGACATCACCTTCACCGTCGACGTCCCGGCCGAGTGGGAGCCCGTGCCGGACACCCACACGGAGACCCGGCTGCTCAAGGTCCGCGGTCTCGCCGGCGGGCACTGCGAGTTCGACATCCACCTCGAGCGGGCGAACGCCGTCCTGGTGCTGGCGCGTGCGCTCAACGCCATCCTGGCGCGTCACGACGTCCGGATCGGCGACCCGCACGGCGGGGCCCAGAACAACGCGATCCCGGCGGACGCCCAGGTCGTGCTCGCGCTCCGGCCGGAGGACGTCGACGGCGTGGAGGCGATCGTGGCGGAGCTCGCCGAGGCGCTGCGCAACGAGTACCAGAAGGCGGACCCCGGGATCCGGCTCGAGCTCGACGCCGCTGACGCGCCCGAGAAGGTGTTCTCGGCGGACGCGGGTGCCCGCTTCGCGCGGCTGACCGCTCTGGTCCCCAACGGGGTGCTCAGCTGGAACCTGCTGGTCCCCGGTGTCGTCGAGAGCTCGAACAACCTCGGCACCGTGCGCACCACGGCCGAGGGCGCCCGCCTCATGTCGACCATCACGGCCGCGGTGACCTCGCGCAAGCACGAGATCCTCGACCGGGTCCGCGCCCTCGCGGCCCTCGCCGGCGGCGGGGTCTCGGTCGAGGAGTACGGGCTGGACGCCCCCGAGTTCCCCTACAAGCCGGACTCGGCGCTGCTGGCGACGGCGGCCCAGGCGTACCGGGACGTCGTCGGCGAGGAGCCGGAGGTCCACGTGTCGCAGTGCAGCCTCGAGCTGGGCATGTTCAGCCAGAAGGTCCCGGGCCTGGACACCATCTCGATCGGGACCGAGCTGCACGACCTGCACTCCCCGAAGGAGTCCGTGAACCACACCTCCGTCGCCAAGGTCTGGCCGCTGGTCCGGGAGGTCGTCAGCCGGCTGAACTGACCCCTGCACCGATCCCGGACCGTGCGGCGGGCTCCCGGAGCCCCGGGCGCCCGCCGCACCGCTCGACCCGCCGGCCGTCGGCTCCCCTCCTCGCTCACGAGGGACCGCCCCGTGACCCGCCCGGCGTCTTGACCGCGGTAGCGCACGCGAACTGCACGCGAGCCCGATCGACGCGTCCAGCGCGCGGTGGACCGTCGCAGCCGCGCTCCTCGCCCCGGTCCCGACCGTCCGAACCAGCCGGGACCGGCGGTCCACCCGGTCCTCGCCACCTTTTCCCACGAACGGAAGTCCCATGACTGCGCAGACGTACTCCGTCGAACCCGTCCAGTCCCTCCTGCGGGAGATCGACCCCCGGAACGAACTGCCGCCGTGCGGCCTCCAGCGCCTGCTGCTGGGCAGCAACGCCGTGTCCGCCGTCGCGAGCACGGTGCAGGAGCTGCTCGCGGGCCGGGAGACCACCGGCCGGCCGCGGGTCGTCCTCCTCGTGGACCGCACGCCCATCCTCCGCTCGGGGGAGGACCTCAAGGACCTCGTCGAGCAGCAGCTGCGCGAGCGGTTCGAGGTCGAGCGCACCGTCCTCGACGACGGCCAGCAGGAGCTGCACGTCGTCGAGCAGGTCCTCGACGAGGCGGCGCGCGCGGCGAGCGGCGCCGACGCCGTGGTCGCCGTGGGCGGGGGCACCATCAGCGACATCGCCAAGGTGGCGGCCCAGCGTGCGGGCGGTTCCGGCACGCGCCCCGTGCTGGTCTCCGTCATGACGGCCGCCTCCGTCGACGGCTACACCGACGACGTGTCGGTGGTCGTGCGCGGGGGTGTGAAGCGGACGGTGCCCTCCTGCTGGCCGGACGGCGTCGTCGCGGACGCGGAGACGATCGCCGAGGCCCCGGCCCGGATGAACCGCGCCGGCTTCGGGGAGATGACCTCGATGCTCGTCGCCCCGGCCGACTGGCGGCTGGCCTCCCTCGTGGGCACCGACGAGGGCTACCGCCCGGGACCCGTGCGTCTCCTCCAGGTCGTGGGGGAGGACATCGACAGCTGGAGCGCCGGCATCAAGGGCGGGGAGCCGGGGGCGGTGGCCGCGCTCACGCGGGCCCTGGCGCTGCGCGGCGTCGTCACCGGCGTCGCGGGCAGCACCGCCGTCCTCTCCGGCATGGAGCACCTGATCAGCCACATGCTCGACCAGTACCACGGGGAGAAGCACCTGCCCATGGGCCTGCACGGAGCCCAGGTGGGCGTCGCCTCGGTCGTCGCGGCCGCCGCGTGGGAGATGCTCTTCGAGCGTCTGGCCGCGGGCGGCGCGCGGATCGACGACGCGGCCCTGGACCTCGAGGAGGGGCGCTCGCGGGTCTACTCGGCGTTCAGCACCGTGGACCCGTCCGACCGGATCGCCGACGAGTGCTGGAAGGACTACTCCGCGAAGCTCGGCGCGCTCGCCCGCCTGCGCCCGCGGATCGAGGGGCTGCTGGGGTCCTGGGGCGAGCACGAGGACGAGCTGCGCCGGCTGGTCCGCCCCAGCGCCGAGGTCGCCGCCGGGCTGCGCGCCTCCGGCGCCGCCGCCACGTTCGGCGAGCTGGACCCGCAGGTCGGCCCCGACCTCGCCTGGTGGGCGGTCGCGAACTGCGCCCTGATGCGCAACCGGTTCACGGTCGCCGACATGCTGACCCTGCTCGGCTGGTGGACGCAGGCGGACGTGGACGAGGTGCTGGCCCGGGCCGGCCGTGCCGTCTCCGCGGCAGGAAAGAACGGGAGGAGCCCCCGATGAGCTACGACTACGTGATCGGCGTCGACTGCTCGACGACCGCCGCGAAGGCCGTCGTCTGGAACGCCCACGGCGAGGCCCTCTCCCAGGACCGCCGTGCGTTCGAGCTGAGCCAGCCGCGTCCGGGCTGGGGCGAGCAGAACGCGGAGGACTGGTGGGCGGCCACCGTGGCGGCGGTGAAGCGGGCCGTCCAGACCGTCGACACCGCTCGTGTCGGGGCCCTGTGCATCACCCACCAGCGGGAGAGCTTCGTCTGCCTGGACGACACCGGGCGCTCCCTCCGCCCGGCCATGCTGTGGCTGGACACCCGGGCCACCAAGGAGGTCGAGCAGTTCGGCACCGAGGAGGTCCATCGGGTCACCGGCAAGCCCCCGAACCCCACTCCGGCCTGGTACAAGCTGCTGTGGCTCGCGGCCAACGAGCCGGACCTCATCGGGCGCATCGGCAAGGTCGTGGACGTGCAGGGATTCCTGGCCCAGCGGCTGACCGGGCAGTGGGTGACCTCCTGGGCGAGTGCCGACCCGATGGGCCTGGTCGACATGGAGACCTTCGACTACGACGACGGCCTGCTGAAGGCCGTCGGGCTGGAGCGGGGGCAGCTGAGCGAGCTGCGGGCACCGGGCAGCGTGCTCGGCGAGCTCCGGGAGGACGTCGCGGCGCAGCTGGGCCTTCCGGCCGGCCTGCCGGTCGTCGCGGGAGCGGGGGACGGGCAGTGCGCCCAGCTCGGGACCGGCATCACCTCGCCGGGACGGGCCTACCTCAACCTGGGCACCGGCATCGTCTCCGGAACCCTCGACGAGCAGTACTCCTACGGCAGGGAGTACCGGACGCTGGCGGCGGCGGTGCCGGGCGCCTACACCCTCGAGACGTTCCTCGGCGGGGGCACGTTCAACCTCAACTGGTTTGTGGAGAAGTTCTCCGGGGTCGATCCCCGGGCGCTCGGCCTGGACCTCACCCCCGAGCAGGTCCTCGAGACGGCCGCGGCGAAGCTGCCGCCCGGGGCGCACGGCCTCCTGGCCCTGCCCTACTGGGCCGGCGCGCTGACGCCGTACTGGGACCACAACGCCCGCGGGATCCTGCTGGGCCTCACCGGCGTGCACGGCAAGTCGCACGTCTACCGGGCGCTGCTGGAGGGCATCGCCTTCGAGCAGCGGCTGCTCACCACGGGCGCGGAGAAGGCGCTGGCGCAGCCGGTGACCGACCTCATCGCCCTGGGCGGCGGGTCCCGCAGCGCGGTGTGGTGCCAGATCATCGCCGACGTCATGCAGCGCCGCGTGTCCGTGGTCCGGGAGCCCGAGAGCACGTGCCTGGGCGCGGGCATGCTCGCGGCCGCGGCCGTGGGCATCCACGAGTCGATCCCGGCGGCCGCGGCCGCCATGAGCGGGACCTCGACCAGCTTCGAGCCCGAGGACCGGACCGCCGCGGTCTACGACCGCCTGTACCGGGTCTACCGCGACATCTACCCCGCCAACCGCGACCTGTTCGCCCGTCTGGCGGAGGCCCAGCCGTGAGCGCCCCCGGCGCGGGCCGCGCCGCCCCGGCCCGGATGTACGACGGCTACCTGTTCGACCTCGACGGGACCGTCTACCTGGGCGACGAGCTGCTGCCCGGCGCGCACGAGCTGATCACCGCCCTGCGCGAGCAGGGTCGTCAGACTCTGTTCCTGTCGAACAACCCGACCAAGGACCCGCAGATGTACGCCGAGAAGCTCGGCAGGCTGGGCCTGCCGACGCCCACGAGCCACATCGTCAACACGGTCGTCACCATGGCGGCCTGGTTGCGCCGGGAGACTCCCGGCGCCTCGGTCTTCGTCATCGGGGAGGAGCCGCTGGTGCGGGCGATCCGGGATGCCGGTCTGCTCATCACCGACAGGCCCGAGGAGATCGACGTCGTGGTGGCCAGCTACGACCGGGGCTTCGACTACCGCAAGCTCCAGATCGCCTTCGACGCCCTGTGGATGCACCGCCGTGCCCGGCTGGTCACGACCAACCCGGACGCCTACTGCCCGTTCCCGGGCGGGCGCGGGGAGCCGGACGCCGCCGCCGTGGTGGCAGCGATCGAGGCCTGCACGGGGGTGCGCTGCGAGGTCAACGTGGGCAAGCCGGCGCCCGTGATGCTGCGGACGGCGCTCGACATCCTCGGCCTCCCGGCGTCGTCCTGCGTCATGGTCGGTGACCGCCTCTACACCGACATCGCCATGGCCGTGGACGCCGGGGTCGACTCGGCGCTCGTGCTGACCGGCGAGAGCACCCGCGAGACGGCGGAGGCCGTGGCCCCCGACCGCCGGCCGACCTACGTCCTGGAGCGCATCGACGAGCTCCTGGTCCCTCCGGGCCGGTGACCGGGCCATGAGCACCCGCACCGCGCCACGCGAGGTCACCGACGCCGACCGGCTGCGGCTGATGGCCGTGGTGGCGCGGCTCTACCACATCCACCGCGTGAGCCAGCGCCAGATCAGCGAGCGGCTGGGCCTGTCCCCGGCCCGGGTCTCCCGGGTGCTGCGCCAGGCCGAGCTGGACGGGATCGTCAGCACCGTGGTCGCCGTCCCCGAGGGGCTGCAGCCGGAGCTCGAGGACACCCTCGAGCGCTCGTGGGGGATCAAGGAGGCCCACGTGGTGGACGTCCCGGACCCGGTTCCGGACCTGGCGGCGGCACTCGGGCGGGCGGCCGCCCGGCTGCTCGCGGATGCGATGGCGAGCCACGCGGTGGTGGGCTTCACGTCCTGGAGCCGCACGCTGCAGCACATGGCGTTCGCGTTCCCGGCCCCGCCCCGGACCGCCACCCGGCAGGTGGTGGAGATGCTGGGGGACCTCGGGTCCCCGCAGCTGCAGCACTCGGCGGCCCGGGCGACCCAGGCGATGGCCTCGGCGCTCGGCGCCGACCCGGTGTTCCTGCGGACCCCCGGCGTGGTCGCCACGCCCGAGCTGCGCGCGGCCGCCCTGGCCGACCCGTACGTCCAGCGCGCGCTGCGCCTGCTCGACGCCGTGGACATCGCCTTCGTGGGGGTGGGGCCGCCGGCCGTGCACAGCCAGCTGCAGGCGGGGGACAGCTACTTCAGTCCCGAGCAGCTCGCCGAGGCGCGGAACGCCGGGGCCGCCGGACAGCTGAACCAGCGGTTCCTGGACCGCGCGGGACGGCGGCTGGAGACCCCGCTGGACGAGCTCGTCGTCGGCAGCACCCTCGACCAGGTGGCCGCCGCCGGGCGGCGGGTGGTCGTGGCCGGCGGTCCCGACAAGCAGGAGGCCATCGCGACGGCCCTGCGCGGCGGCTGGGTGGACACGCTCGTCACCGACGTGGCGACGGCCCGCTTCCTGGTCGGGCAGCCCCCCGGCGAGGACCGACCGGACGGGGGTCTTGTCAGCCAGGTCACACGCGCATAGAATTGAGATTCAGACAGTGAATAAAAATCCAGAGCGAGGAACCATGAACCTCTCACCAGACACCCTGCTCGAGATGCAGCGGCGCATGCTCCGCATCCGGCGCTTCGACGAGCGGGCCTCGAAGATGGTCAAGCGGGGGCAGATCCCCGGCACGGTGCACACGAGCATCGGCCAGGAGGCCCAGGTCGTGGGCGCCTGCATGGCGCTCGGCGACTCCGACTACATGAGCGGCAACCACCGCAGCCACGGCCACCCCATCGGCAAGGGATCGCCCCTCGGCCCCCTGATGGCGGAGCTCGTGGGCAAGGCCACCGGCGTGTGCGGCGGCAAGGGCGGATCGCTGCACCTGGCCGACTTCGCGGTCGGCAGCCTGGGGGAGTCCGGCATCGTCGGCTCCTCCATCCCGATCGCCGCCGGCGCCGCGCTCTCGAGCAAGGTCCTCGACAACGGCCGCGTGGCTCTGGCCTTCTTCGGTGACGGCGCGGCCAACCAGGGCTGCCTGTACGAGGCGATGAACCTCGCCGGCGCCTGGGACCTGCCGGTGATCTTCCTCTGCGAGAACAACCAGTACGCCCTCTCCACCCCGGCCCACACCGTGACCTCCGGAGTCATCGCCGAGCGCGCGGCCGGCTTCGGGATGCCCGGGGTCCGGGTCGAGAACGGCCAGGACGTGATGGACGTCTACGACGCCACGAACGAGGCCGTCGAGCGGGCCCGGCGCGGTGAGGGACCCACCCTCGTGGAGGTCGTGACCTACCGCTACAACGAGCACTCCGAGGGCCTGAAGCTGGGCACCGACTACCGCGACAAGGACGAGCGTGCCGCCTGGCTCGAGAAGGACCCCATCGTCCTGTTCCGGGAGCGGCTGATCGCCGACGGCGTCGCCACCGAGGAGCAGCTCGACGCCCTCGAGGCCGAGGTGATGCAGGAGGTGGAGGACGCGTTCCAGTTCAGCCAGGACAGCCCGTACCCCGACCCCAGCGTCGCCTTCAAGGATCTCTACACCGAACCGATCGGAGCAACGTCATGACCGTCATGAGCTACCTCGGCGCCATCGGCGCCGCCCAGCGCGAGGCCATGGAGGCGGACGAACGCGTCGTCATCATCGGCGAGGACGTCGAGGCCAACGTCTACGGCACCACCGGTGGCGGCAAGTCCCGGTCCGACAAGGGTGACTTCCTGCAGATGTTCGGCCACAACCGCATCCGCAACACCCCGATCTCCGAGGAGGTCATCGTCGGCGCCGCGGCGGGTGCGGCCATGACCGGCCTGCGGCCGATCGTCGACCTGTCCTACTCGAGCTTCCTGTACATGGCGATGGACCAGTTCGTGAACCAGGTCGCCAAGAACCGCTACATGTTCGGCGGCCAGGCCTCGATGCCCGTGGTCTTCCGCTCGGCGATGTTCTACGGGCTCAACACCGGGGCGCACCACTCCGACCGCCCCTACCCGATGTTCATGAACGTGCCGGGGCTGAAGATCATGGTGCCGTCCTCCCCGTACGACGCCAAGGGTCTGCTGCGCACCGCGGTCGAGTCCGACGACCCCGTGCTGACCTTCGAGGCGTGCATGCTCTGGGGCACCAAGGGCGAGGTCCCCGAGGAGGAGTACCGCATCCCCTTCGGCGAGGCCCGGACGGTGCGGGAGGGCTCCGACGTGACGGTCGTGGCGATCTCCAGCGCGGTCCCCGAGTCGGTCGCCGCCGCGGAGGCGCTGGCCGAGGAGGGTGTCTCGGTCGAGGTCATCGACCCGCGGACGCTGGTGCCCTTCGACACCGAGGCGGTGATCCGCTCCGTGCAGCGCACCGGCCGTCTCGTGGTCGCCGACCCGGCGCACCGGACCTGCTCGGCGGCGGCCGAGATCTCGGCCATCGTCGCGGAGGAGGCCTTCGGGTCGCTGCGGGCGCCCATCGTGCGCGTCACCACCCCCGACACCCAGATCCCGTTCAGCCCCGCCCTGGAGAAGCAGCTGTACCCCAACCGGAACAGCATCGCCGAGGCGATCCGCCGGGTGACGGGCACGGGGACCGGCGTGCCGGCCGTCTCCGGGGCGATGGACGAGCTCTCGACCCAGGCGCCGCGCTGACCGGTCGGGCCGGCGAGCGCTCGAGGAACCGCGACCGGACACCGGAGCCGCGGGGCCACCGACGAACCACCACCGAAGAACCACCACCGAAGAACCGAAGCACCACCGGAAGACCACCGGAGAACCGAGGAGAGACAACATGGCGAAGATCGAGGTCCTGCTCCCGCAGTGGGGGATGGGCATGAGCGAGGGCACCATCACCACGTGGCTGAAGAGCGTGGGCGACAGCGTGACCGAGGACGAGCCCCTGGCCGAGGTCGAGGCGGAGAAGGTGGAGGAGACCCTCGAGGCCCCCGCCACCGGGACGCTCACCGAGATCGTGGTCCCCGAGGGCGAGACCGTCGAGGTCCGCACCGTCGTGGCCTACATCGAGACCGCCTGAGCGGCTGCGGGAGAGGGAAGCACACCATGGGACAGGTCAACCCCCGCGAGGTCATCGACCGGGCGGCAAGCGGCGGCTACGCGGTCGGCGCCTTCAACATGCACAACGACGAGACGACCGAGGCGCTGGTCCGGGCCGCGGAGCAGGCCAAGTCGCCGGTCTTCCTCCAGGTGGGCCGGGCCATCGTGCCCCACATGGGGCTGCGCCGGGCCTACGAGATGACCCGGCGCATCGCGGAGGAGTCCGAGGCCGAGTACGTCATCCACCTCGACCACGGCCCGTGGGAGGAGGTCTTCGAGGCGATCAAGCTCGGCTTCACATCCATCATGTACGACGGCGCGCACCTGCCGTTCGAGGAGAACATCCGCACCACGCGCAAGGTCGTGGAGATCGCCCACGAGTTCGGCATCCCCGTGGAGGCCGAGCTGGGCAAGATCCCCGACGCCGACGAGAAGGTCGACTGGGCCTCCTACTACACCGACGTCCACGAGGCCGAGCGGTTCGTGGCGGAGACCGGCGTCGACTTCCTCGCGATCTCCGTGGGGATCGTGCACGGCGTGCCGCTGGCGGAGCCGCAGCCGCTGGACATCCAGCGGATCAAGGACATCAAGGCCGTCACCGGGATCCCCCTCGTCCTCCACGGCGCCTCGGGCGTTCCCGAGGACGAGATCCGTGCCGCCACCGCCGCCGGCGTCCACAAGTTCAACGCGGACACCGACCTGCGGCACGCGTTCCGGGCAGGCATCGAGGCCGTGTGGTCCCAGGGCGACCGGCAGCTCGAGGAGGCCATGGCCGAGGGCCGTGAGCGCATGATCGCGGCGACCGTCGAGAAGATGGAGCTCTACGGCTGCGCCGGCAGGGCGTCGTCGGCGGCCGGGGCCTCGCGACTGGTGGGGACACCATGACGGTCGCGGAGCAGGAGGAGGGCGTCGTCACGCCCCTGAAAGGCATCCGCCGCACGGCCGCCCGGCGCATGGTCGCCGCGTGGGAGGCCCCGGTCTTCCACCTCACGGTCGAGGTGGACATGACCCGGGCCCTGGGGGTGAAGCAGCGTGTCGAGAACGCCACGGTCACGGACGCGCTGCTCCAGGCCTGCGCCCGGGCGCTCCGAGCCCACCCGGCCGTCAACGCCCACTACGGTGACGAGGCCGTGACCACGTTCGAGCGGGTGAACCTCGGCATGGCCGTGGCCACCGACGCCGGGCTGGTCGTCCCCGTCGTCCAGGGGGCCGACGGACTGGACCTCGCGGGTCTGGCCGCGGCGCGCCGCGACGTCACCCTGCGCGCCCGCGAGGGCCGCCTGGGGATGAAGGACGTGACCGGGGGGACCTTCACGGTCTCCAACCTCGGGATGATGGGCATCGACCGGTTCGACGCCATCCTCAACGTGCCGCAGGTGGCGATCCTCGCCGTCGGCACGACCCGGCAGCGCCAGGTGTGGAACGACGGGGACCCGGCGTGGCGCCCCGTGGCCGAGCTGACGCTGACGTGCGACCACCGCGCGATCGACGGGGCCACGGGCGCGGGCTTCCTGACCGCCGTGCGCGAGCACCTCGAGTCGGACTGAGGCGCCGGCGGTGGACGACGCCGGAAACGGCCACGCGCCGGGCCTGGGCCGGCTCCTCGCCGAGGAGCTGGCCCGCTGGCCCGTGGGCGCCGCCGGCGTCGTCGTGCTCGACGGCGACGGCGTGCTGGCCTCGGCGGGGGACCCCGGGCCGTTCCCGTGGGCCTCGGTCACGAAGCTCCTGACGGCCCTCGCCGTCCTCTCCGCGGCGGACGAGGGCGTCGTCGACCTGGACGAGCCGGCCGGCCCTCCCGGGGCAACCGTCCGGCACCTGCTCTCCCACGCCTCGGGCCTGTCCCTGGAGGGGGAGAAGGTCATGGCGCAGCCGGGCCGGCGGCGGATCTACTCCAACCGCGGCATCGAGCTCGCCGCCGAGCACCTCGAGCGCCGCACCGGCCGCCCGTTCGACGAGGAGCTCGCCGAGCGCGTGCTCGGACCGCTCGGGGTGGCGGGCACCCGCCTGCGGGGCTCGCCCGCCCACGGCGCGCACGGGCCGGTCCGGGACCTCGCCCGCCTGGGCCGGGAGCTGCTCGAGCCGCGCCGGTTCCCGGCCGCCCTGCTCCGGACGGCCACCAGGACGTCCTTCGAGGGGCTCGCCGGGGTGCTGCCGGGCTTCGGGCGGCAGGACCCGAACGACTGGGGCCTGGGCTTCGAGATCCGCGGGCGCAAGGCCCCCCACTGGACGTCCCCGGACAACGCCCCCACCACTTTCGGCCACTTCGGCCAGTCGGGCTCGTTCCTCTGGGTCGACCCGGAGCACGCCCTGGCCTGCGCCGCCGCGGGGGACACGCCGTTCGGCCCGTGGGCCGCCGAGGCGTGGCCGCGACTGGCCACGACGGTGCTGGCCGCCGCACCGCCCCGCCCGCACCCGGCGGGAGGGGACGCCCGGTAGCCGGCGTCCCGTGCCCCCGGGGAGCGGTGCCGCCGGACCGTCCCGGTGCGGCGCGCTCCGGCCGGCCCCTCGGCGGGCCCCTGGCGAACCGGGGGTCCGCTCCGCTGCGACCGGGGCCGTGCCCCTGTCCCCCACCTCGGGCTCAGGACCCCGCGTCCGCGGCCGCGCTCCGCCCGGGGCGCACGGTCAGGTCCGGCTCCGGGCCCGACATGAGGAACTCCGCCGTGTCGGCGTCGGTGACGAGCGTGTCCACCCAGCCGCCGGCCAGGGCGGCCCGGACGGCCGCGTGCTTGCGGCGGCCGCCGGCGACGGCCCAGCGGCGCCGGGCCGACCGGATCTGGTCGAGGGTCACCCCGATCACCAGCTCGTCGAGCCCTCCCTCGACCGGCACGCCGTCCGCGTCGAGGAAGTGCAGGCACACCTCGCCCACGGCGCCGAGCTCCCGCATCCGCGCGAAGTCCTCGTCCGTGAAGAAGTTGTCCCCCGGGCGCAGGGACGGGTCCACCTCGCAGGCGCCGATGCCGACGAGGGCGAGGTCGATGGAGTCGAGCATTCGCAGGGCCTCCTGCGCGTAGACGTCGCGGCGCAGCAGCAGCTCCTTGATCTCCGGGCTGGAGACGACGCCTGAGGTGCGGAGGAAGACTGGCTGGCCCCCGGTGAACGAGGCCAGTCGCTGCGTCGAGCGGGCGGCGTCGTGCTGCAGCTCGGGTGGTCCGAGGTCGCCGAGCATCTCGACCACGCGCTCGGTGCGGGAGCGCAGCGGCTGCAGGACGTCGACCATCAGCCGCAGGGTGCTGCTCCACGACGTGAAGCCGATGGTCGGGGCGTCGAAGGTGATGTCCTGCAGCAGGGACGCCATGGTGTGGGCGAGGTCGCGGCCGAGCTCCTTATCGTCGGTGCTCACCGCGTCGATCACGTGGACCTCGCCGAGTCCGTAGCGGGCCTCCACGCGCTCCTCCAGGTCCGCGTGGATCCGTTGCGGGACCGCGACCACCGTGCGCACGACGGAGACCTCCTCCGCCTGGGCGAGCAGGCGTGAGACGCGGGACTGCGAGATCTGCAGCCGTTTGGCGATGTCCGTCTGGCGCATGCCGTGGGTGTGGTAGAGACGCGCCACCTTGACCATCAAGCGCTGGGCGTCGACATCTTCCATGGGTTCAGGGTTCCTCACGTCGCGGCCACGGGCAGGGGAGTCAGAGGCCCCATTCTAAGCAACCGCAGGCCCGAGCCGGCGCCCCGGCCGGCGGCTCGGGTCTTGACACCCGAACTGTGACGTCGGACACTGTAAATGTCAATGCAAGGCCTGAATAGAAATTCACCAGGCTGGTGCCGGCGGCTCGTGATCGACGGGTTGCTGTCAGTGTACGAACAGACAGGAAACCGACATGGACGACCTGACCATCCCGTTCGACCTCGTCGTGGTGGGAGCGGGGATCAACGGCCTGGGCATCGCCCGCGACGCGGCCTCACGCGGGCTGCGCGTCGCCCTGCTGGAGAAGGACGACATCTGCAGCGGAGTCTCCGCGTGGTCGGGACGGCTGGTGCACGGCGGCCTGCGCTACCTGGAGCACCGCGACTTCGCCCTGGTGCGGGAGTCCCTGCGCGAGCGCGAGCGGCTCTTCCGCCTGGCTCCGCACCTCGTGAAGCCGCTGCGGCTCATCATGCCGCTGTACGCGCACAACAAACGCCCGGCCTGGATGATCCGGCTCGGCATGGTGGTCTACGACGTGCTGTCCTTCGACAAGAAGACGGGCCGCCACGAGATCCTGGACGTCGAGGCGCTGCGCCGGCGCTTCGCCGGCATCGACCGCGCGGGCCTGAAGGGGGCCGCCGTGTTCACCGACGGCCAGGTCGAGTACGCCGAGCGCCTGTGCACCGAGGTGGCCGTGGCCGCGGCCGGCGACGGCGCCGTGATCCGCACCAAGGCCCGGGTCGAGGAGCCGATCATGCAGGACGGGCGCGTGGCCGGCGTGCGCTTCCGTGACACGACCACCGGGCAGCTCCACGACGTGCACGCCCCCGTCGTGCTCAACGTCGCCGGACCGTGGATCGACCGTGTGCTGCGCCGCGGTGCCCCGCCGCAGCCCCGGCTCAACGGCGGCACCAAGGGCAGCCACCTCGTCGTCGACCCGTTCCCCGGAGCACCCGACGACGTCGTGTACTACGAGTCCAAGACCGACGGGCGGCTCGTGCTGGTCATTCCCTGGATGGGCCGCTACCTCATCGGCACCACCGACGTCCGCTTCGACGAGGACCCGGACGATGCCCGGTGCGACGCCGACGAGATGGGCTACCTCCTGGGCGAGGTCAACCAGCTCATCCCCGAGGCGAAGCTGACCCCCGACGACGTCCTGTTCACCTACTCCGGCGTGCGGCCGCTGCCGTACGCCCCCGACGTGGACGAGTGGGAGATCCCCCGCAGCCACGTCCTGCACGACCACGCCCCCGACCTGCCCGGCTTCATCACCGTGGTCGGCGGCAAGCTGACGACCTACCGGCAGCTGGCCGAGGAGGCCGTGGACGAGACCTTCCGCCGGCTCGGCCGGACGAGCCCGCGGTGCGTGACCGCCGAGCTCCCGCTGCCCGGGGTCGTCGGCGACCTCGACGAGGTGCGCCGGTTCCTGACGACCCGCGGTCTGGGCGAGCGCAGCGTCGCCCGGCTGCTCGCCCTCTACGGCGGCAGGGCCCTGGACGTGGTGGCCGAGGCCGAGGACGACCCGCAGCTGCTCGAGGTGGTCCACGAGGGCACCGGGGCCCTGGCCGCCGAGCTCGTCTTCGCCGTCCGGCACGAGTTCGCCCGGACGCTCACCGACGTGCTCGCCCGCCGGGTGCTGCTCGCGTTCGAGCCCGGTCACGGGCTCGAGGTCGCCGAGCGGGCCGCCGCCCTGCTCGGGGAGCGGCTCGGCTGGGACGAGGAGCGGCAGGCCGCGGAGCTGGCCGAGTACCGCCGGTGGCTGACGCGCCTGGCCGTGCCGGGCCGGGAGGAGGGCACCGTGGGGGCCGGCGCGCAGGAGGGCGGCGCGCGATGACGCCCAAGTACGTGATGGCGCTGGACGAGGGCTCGACGAGCGCACGCACCGTGCTGGTGAACCTGGACGGCGAGATCGTCGCGGAGGCGAGGAACCCGGTCGTCCCCACGTTCCCGAGGCCGCTGTGGGTCGAACTGGACCCGTTCGACCTCTGGGCGGCCCAGCGGCGCAGCATGGCCGCCGTGATGGCCGAGGCCGGTGCGGTGACCGATGAGATCGCGGCCGTCGGGCTCACGACGCACCGTGAGAGCTGCCTCGTGTGGGACCGCCGGACGGGCGAGCCCGTCCACCCCGCACTGATGTGGATGTCCAAGCAGACCGACCCGATCGTGGAGCGGTGGCGGGCCCAGGGCCTGGACGAGCAGTTCCGGGCCCGCACGGGGCTGTTCAACGACTCCTTCTTCAGCGCCGCCAAACTGGCGTGGCTGCTCGAGAACGTGCCGGGCGTCCGGGCCCGGGCCGAACGCGGCGAGCTCGCGGCCGGAACGGTCGACACGTGGCTGCTGTGGAAGCTCACCGGCGGCCGTTCGCACCTGACCGACCACAGCGAGGCCTCCCGCACCGCACTCTTCTCCCTCGAGGCCCTCGACTGGGACGAGGCGCTGCTCCGGGCCTGCGGGATCCCGCCGGGCCTGCTGCCCCCGGCCGTGGCCTCCGACGCGCACTTCGGCGAGATGCGCCCCGAGGACGTCGGCCTGCCGGGCTCGGCGGCGGTTCCCGTGACGGCCGTGATGGCCGACCAGCAGGCCGGGATGTTCGGCCAGGCCTGCTTCGAGCCGGGCTCGGCCAAGAACACCTTCGGCACGGCCAGCGTCCTGACCGCCAACACCGGCGACCGCCCCGACGTCCTCGACGGCCTCACGGCCAGCGTCGGCTGGACCGTCGGGGGGACGACCACCTACGAGGCCGAGGGAGTGGTCTTCCACTCCGGGCAGACCCTGCAGTGGATGCGCGAGCGGCTGGGGGTGCTGCGCGAGGGCGACGACATCGTGGAGGTGGCCTCCCGCGTCCCCGACACCGGCGGCGTCTACGTGGTGCCGGCCTTCGCGGGGCTGTGCGCCCCGTACTGGAAGCGCGACGCCCGCGCGAGCATCGTCGGGCTGACCCTGGAGAGCGGGGCCGAGCACGTGGTCCGCGCCGGGGTGGAGGCCATGGCCTACCAGACCCGCGACAACGTCGACGTCCTGGTCGCCTCGGGGATCCCGCTGCCGGAGCTCAAGGTGGACGGGGGCGCGGCGCGCAGCGACCTGCTCTGCCAGTTCCAGGCCGACATCCTCGGCATCCCCGTGTGCCGGCCCGTCGAGCTGGAGCGCACCGCCCTCGGCGTCGCGCAGCTGGCCGGCATGGGCGCCGGGATCTGGCGGCAGGCCGACCTGGAGGGCCACTGGACGCTTGACCGGGTCTTCGAGCCGCGGATGCCCGAGGCCCGGCGCGAGGAGCTCTACGCCGGATGGCAGGCCGCCGTCCGGACGGTGACCGGCGGCTGAGCCGCCAGGAGGAGTGCACGACCACCATGACCGTTTCCCACGAGGGCCGCAGGCTGCTGCGGCTGGAGGCCCGCAACGCCCGGACCCCGATCGAGAAGAAGCCCGAGTGGATCAGGACCCGGGCCCGGAGGGGACCCCAGTTCACCGAGCTCGAGCAGCTCGTGAAGGACGAGGGGCTGCACACGGTGTGCCAGGAGGCGGGCTGCCCCAACATCTACGAGTGCTGGGAGGACCGGGAGGCGACGTTCCTCATCGGCGGAGACCAGTGCACCCGGCGCTGCGACTTCTGCCAGATCGACACCGGCAGGCCGGGGCCGCTGGACCGGGACGAGCCCCGGCGGGTGGCCGCGTCCGTGCGGACGATGGGGCTGCGGTACGCCACGATCACCGGGGTCGCGCGCGACGACCTGCCCGACGGCGGCGCGTGGCTGTACGCCGAGACCGTGCGCGCGATCCACGAGCTCAACCCCGGCACCGGGGTGGAGAACCTGATCCCCGACTTCGGCGGGGTGCCCGAGCAGCTGGACGAGGTCTTCGCCTCCCGCCCCGAGGTGCTGGCGCACAACGTCGAGACGGTGCCGCGGATCTTCCGGCGGATCCGGCCGGCCTTCCGCTACGAGCGCTCCCTGGCCGTGCTCACCCGGGCCCGGGCCGCCGGACTGGTCACCAAGTCGAACCTCATCCTGGGCATGGGGGAGACCCGCGAGGAGGTCGCGCAGGCGCTGCGCGACCTGCACGGGGCGGGCTGCGATCTCGTGACCATCACCCAGTACCTGCGGCCCTCGCCGAGGCACCACCCCGTGGAGCGCTGGGTCCCGCCGGAGGAGTTCGCCGAACTCCGGCAGGAGGCGGAGGAGATCGGCTTCGCCGGGGTGCTCTCCGGCCCGCTGGTCCGGTCCTCCTACCGGGCCGGCCGCCTCTACCGGCAGGCCCTCGAGCACCGGGCCGCGGTATGACGGAGGCGTGCGGCGCCCGGACCGTCGCCGTCGTGCCCGATCCCGTGTCCCGGGACGGGGAGTCCGAGGTCGCGTTCGTGCGCGAGAAGGTCGCGGGCCTGGCCTGCGGCGGGCCTGCCGAGCTGCTCCTCGCCCCGGCGCAGGCGACAGCGGCCTTCAGCCGCCGCGACGCGCTGCTGCCCGGCTTCGGCGCCGCCCAGCAGGCCCTGCGGGAGCACGGCTTCGCGCCGATGCTCCGGCCGGTGGGCGGGCACCTCGCCGTCTACGACGAGGGGTCCCTGAGCCTGCACCTGTGGGCGCCGCACCCCGAGCCGAGGGCGCACATCCGCCGCCGCTTCGAGCTCCTCAGCGGTGCCATGGCCGACGCGCTGCGCGGCCTCGGCGTGGACGCCCGCGTCGGCGCCGTGCCCGGGGAGTACTGCGACGGGGAGTTCAGCGTGAACGCCTCCGGCGCCGCCAAGCTGGTCGGTACCGGCCAGCGCATCACCCGGGCGGGCTACCTGTTCAGCGCGGTCGTCATGGTCGACGGCGCCGAGCGCGTCCGGCAGGCCCTCTCGGCCGGCTACGACCGGCTGGGTCTGGACTTCCGCCCCGAGACCGTCGGCTGCGTCACGGACTCGGTGCCGGGGGCGACCGTCGACGACGTCCGGGACCGGCTGCTCGCGTCCTTCGCCGACGTGCTGGCCCTGGCCCCGGCCCCGGCGCGCGCCGTCCGGTCCGCCGGTCTGCCGCTGACGGTGCCCGCGTGAAAGACTTCTGCCACGTCTTCCGGAAGAAGGGAACCCGCCGTGCCCACTGCATCCGTCTCCTCGCCCCGCGTGGCGATCGTCGCCGCCCGCTGGCACTCCGACATCGTCGACCGTGCCGTCGACAGCTGTGAAGCGAGGCTGAAGGACCTCGGCATCACCGACGTCGAGGTCCACCAGGTCCCCGGGGCGTTCGAGATCCCGCTGCTCGTGCGCCGGCTCGCGCGCTCCGGCCGGTTCGCCGGCATCGCCACCGCCGCCCTGGTCGTCGACGGCGGCATCTACCGCCACGAGTTCGTGGCGAACAGCGTGGTCGACGCCCTCATGCGGGTCCAGCTGGAGACGGACGTGCCGGTCTTCTCCGGCGTCCTGACCCCGCACCACTTCCACGAGCACGCGGAGCACCAGGGGCAGTTCTCCCGGCACTTCGTGACCAAGGGCGAGGAACTGGCGCAGGCCGTCTCCTCGACGCTCGAGGCGCTGGCGGCCGTGCCCCGCTGAGCTGCCCCCTCGGCCCGATCCTGCGGACGTGCCGGGCGCCGTCCTCACGGCGCCCGGTAGGGGTCGGTGATCTCCCGCGGCCCGCTGAGCGCCTCGCGCGGTCGGACCCCGGGCTCGGCTCAGACCGACCCGCCGGCCGCCTCCGGGGCGGCGGAGCCGTGGCGACCGTGCCCGCCGTCGCCCACGCGCTCACGGGCCAGGTAGTTCTCGATGTCGAAGAGGTTGTCCGCCCGGGAGGCGATGTTCACCAGGGTGGTCATGGAGGCGACCTCCTCGACCTGTTCCTTGAGGAACCACAGCATGAACTGCTCCCCGAGCGCGTCGTCCTCCGCACGCGCGGCGGCGAACAGGGCCTTGATCTGGTCGGTGACCTCCTGCTCCTGGGCCAGGGCGAGGGCCAGCGGCTCTCCGACGTCGGCGAAGTCGTTGCGCACCGACCCCACCTCGGGGACGGCCAGTGCCTGGTTCCGGTCCAGGAGGTACCGGACCATCATCATCGCGTGGTTGCGCTCCTCGAGCGACTGGCGGTAGAAGTGCCGGGCCAGCTGCGGAAGGTCCTGGCCGTCGAACCAGACGGCGACGGCGACGTACTGGTGGGACGCGGCGAACTCGTGACCCACCTGACGGACCAGCAGATCGTGGAAGTTGGTGGTGGCCATGGTGTCCTCCTCGCATCGGGTGTTGCGGCATCCGCGGTGTGCCTGGCCACCCGGCGCCGTCGCCGGCGATCCCCCGGGCCGGCACACCGATGCGCAGTTCCGAGAATAGTCCCGCCCGGTCCTGCCTGAAAGACGCCTCGCGGCTGGTGCGCCGCCGCCGTCCCCGGTCCTGCGCCGCGGCACTGCCGCCCCTCAGGCCGAGCAGCAGACGTCGATCTCCGCCTGCGCGAGGCGGCGCCCGCCCACGTAGTACAGCACCGAGCCCCCCGGCAGGGGGGTCTCCCAGTGCGGCTCGAGCAGTGCGCCGTCGTGCTGGACGGCGAGCACGGTGGCGCCGAAGCCGCGGCCCATGGCCTCCTGGACCCGTCCGAAGGTGGTGCCGGCGAACTCGGCGGGCAGCCGGGCGCTGTAGGTGTTCCGGCCGCCGGGGGTCATCAGCTCGGTGTAGACCGCGGCGATGCCCGGGTCCTGCAGCTCCTCCGTGGCCAGGCGCGGCGAGTGCCACTGCACGCACCGCACGTCGTCGTCGACGTAGGAGAAGTTCCGGGCCCGGCCCATGTCACGCAGCGTCACGACCACGTGGGCGTCCGTGTTCACGTGGGTCACCGCCACGGTGAGCGCGAGCGCCTCGTTGTCGTCACGCGCGTCGACGAGGACCCGCGCCGCGCGGTGCACCCCGGCGCGGCGCAGCACGGCCTCGTCCGCCAGGTCGCCGCGGACGAACTCGACGTCAGGGTATTGGGGCAGCGGGTTCTGCGGCACGTCCTCCCACGCGCACAGCGCGATCGGCAGGGTGCCGTCGTCGGTGAGTTCCTCCACCAGCCGCTCGGTGCGGCCCGGCGTGTAGGAGAGCATCACCAGGTGGTCCGACAGGTCGAGGTCGATCCGCCCCATCATGCGTTGTCCCTTCGCGGTCTCGATCGCCGTGGCGATCCGGGTGAAGAGGGTGGTCAGCGTGGCGATGCCGCCGATGATGACGTACACGCCGACGAGGTGGCCCCCCACCGTGGTGGGGAAGAAGTCGCCGTAGCCGACGGTGGACGCGGTGACCAGGAACCACCACCAGTAGTTCTCCGCGGCGGTGATCGTGTTCTCGGACGGCTCCGCCCAGACCATCAGCGGCCAGCTGGTGAGGAACACCGTGACCACGATCAGCAGCGGCAGCCCCCAGGCCCGGGCGCGGCCGAGCCTGCGCACCAGGCGGAAGAGTATGAACGGCACCGGTGGTCTCCTGTCTCCTCGCCGGGGCACCCCCACAGACCCTACGCGGATCCGGGCCGGTGGCCGGCACGCCGTGGACGGACGGGCCGTGGCCCTGGGGCTTCAGCCGGCCGCGCGGCCCAGCCGCTGCCCGGGGCGCAGGTCCTGCGGGACGGTCCCGGTCAGCGCGGTCCCCGCGAGCGCCTCGCCGAGCACCGGCGCCTGCTTGAACAGGTTGTGACCGGCCAGGGCCGTGATCCCGTCCGCGGACCAGATGCCCACGCCGTCGTCGCCCCAGGGCAGCCGCGTGACCCAGCAGTGCACGTGGTCGACCGGGGCGGGCTCCAGGCCGGGCAGGGCCCGCCGGACGTAGTCGACGGTCCGGTCCGCGAGGGCGGCGAGCTCCGAGGGGTCGGCCAGGGCGCCGTCGGGGGCCGCGTCGGTGTCCGCGCTCAGACCCACCGAGAAGTGGCGGCCGTCCGGGTCCGGCGCCCCGTAGGCGCCGGTCTCCCCGAAGGTCCCGCTGCCGTCCTGGAAGGTCGGCAGCCCGGCGGCGGCGGTCCCGCCCCGTGCGGGCGTCGCCCGTGTCGCGAAGGTGAGCCGGACGTGCGCGCCCAGGGCCACCGGAACGTCGATCCCGGCGCCGCGCGCCAGCGCGGCCGTGCCCCGGCCGGCGCACAGCACCACGTGGTCGAACGTCCGCGCGGTGGTCCCGGTGCGGACCTCCACGCCGCCCGAGGTCCTGCGGCCCACCGAGATGACGTGCTCGCGCAGCATGGTCCCCTCGAGCCGGGAGACCAGCGCGCCCACCGCCGCCACGGTCCGGATGGCGCCGCCGTCGACGTCGAGCATCGCGGGGCCCTCGTAGCCGGCCAGCAGGGGCAGCCGGTCGTGCAGCTCCCCGGGGTCCAGCCGGCGCACGGGGATCCCGTCGAACGGCTCCAGGGTGCGCAGCTTGTCCTCCACGCCGTCCCCGATGGCCACGGCGCCGTCCCGGGACACCAGCTCGACGCCGAACTCGTGCTCCCACTCCCGCCACAGGGAGCGGCTCCGGGCCACGAGGGCGACGAGCCGCGGGTCGTCGTGGGCGTGACGGAAGATCCTCGACCGGCCCGCGGACTGTCCGCCGCCGGGCGGGCCGGGCTCGCACAGCGTGACGTCGGCACCGCGTGCGCGCAGGGCATGGGCCGCGGCGAGGCCGACGATGCCGGCGCCGACCACCGCGACCCGGCTCACGGGCCTCCTCCGGTGCGGTTCATGGGGCCATCCCACCACGGGACGACCCCCGGTGAACAGGGGGCTGATCAGTCTCTCCCGGGCCCGGGGTCCGCGCCGACCGCGGCCCTCGGGGCGCCGCCGACCATCACCACGGCGCTCGCGCCGACCACCAGGCCCATGCCCACCAGTTGCAGCACCGTGAGCGCCTGGCCGAGCACCACCAGGCCCGCCAGCGCCGCGGCAGCCGGCTCCAGGCTGAGCAGGATGCCGAAGACCTTGGGCGGGATGGAGCGCAGCGCCAGCAGCTCGAGCGAGTAGGGGACCACGGAGGAGAGCAGCGCGATCCCCGTGCCGGCGCCCAGCACGGCCCACGTCAGGGCCGGGACGTGGACGCTCAGCAGCCCGGCCGGCGTGACCAGGACCGCGGCCACGGCCAGGGCGACCGCCAGGCCGTCGAGGCGGTCGAAGTGCCGGCCGGCCGAACGGCTGCCCAGGATGTAGGCGGCCCAGAAGGCGCCGGCCAGGGCCGCCCATCCGATGCCCACGAGATCCAGGTCCGCCCAGGGGACGCTGAGCGCCCGCGAGATCAGCACGATCCCGGCCAGAGCGGCGGTCACGGCGAGCACGTCCCGGACTCGCCGTGACAGCACCGCGGAGAGGGCGAGCGGGCCCAGGAACTCGACCGTCACGGCCACGCCCAGCGGCAGGGTGGCCAGGGACTGGTAGAAGGAGAAGTTCATCCCCGCGAGCGCCGCGCCGAAGAACAGCCCGGCGCGCCACGCCTCCCGGCTGCGTCCCCGCCACCGCGGCCGGACGAGGAGCACCATGATCGCGGCGCTGATGAGCAGTCGCAGGGTCACCGTGGCCGAGGCGCCGATGAGGGGGACCAGGACCGCGGCGAAGGCTCCGCCGAACTGGACGGAGACGACGGCGGCCAGCACGTAGGCGGTCGGGCGCAGACGGGTGCCGCGCTCGGTCACGAGGGGGTTCACCCGTTCAGGGTAGGGCCTCCCCGGCGGTTCCGGACGCCCGGCGCCCGCCAGGACCAGCGTGCCGGGCACAGGGTCGTCTCCCGCGCCGTGCCACGACCGGCGGCGGAGCCGTCCGGCCCCTCCGGCGCGGAGTTCCTGCCCGAGGGGACCCGCCGGCGCGGCAGGGGCGGCTCAGGCCGCCCGGACCAGGGGCGAGAGGCGCATGCGGCTGCCCTCGTGGGCGAACATCCTCCGGGTGCCGGTCCCCGCCTCGAGGACCCAGAGAACGCCGAACTCCGGGGCGACCTCGCCCACGGTGCCGACGCAGCGCTCGGCGAGCTCGTCCCACACCTCGATGCGGTCGCCCGGCCGGATCGAGGACAGGTCCTGGATCCACTTCTCAGCGGCGATCACGGCGCCACCTCCTGTTCACGTCATGCAGTGCGTACCCCTCCATAGTGATCCCCCGGAAGGGCCGGAAAGGGCCCCATGCCGGGCCGTGCGCCGGGGAGGCGTTTGAGATTGGTCACACCACCGACCTGCGACAATCGAGATCGGTTGATCGACGGGTCGGGACCGCGGCCCCGGTACCCTGGCAAGCGACCCTCTTCCCCCCGCCCAGGAGCAGCCGTGACGCCCTCGCCGACCCCTGACCGTCCCTCGACGCGGTCGACCACGACCGCCGGAGCAGAGGTCCGCCGCAGCATCCCCGGCAACGTCGTGCGCGGAGCCCTCATCGGGGTGGTCGAGACCGTTCCCGGTGTCAGCGGCGGCACCGTGGCCCTCGTGGTCGGCATCTACGACGAGCTCATCAACTCCGCGGGGCACGTCGTCTCCGCGGGACGACGGGCGGTGCTCGGCCCCGACCGGTCCGCCGGCGTGCGGCACCACCTCGCCCGGGTGGAGTGGCGGATCGTGGTGCCCGTGGTGATCGGCATGGTGCTGGCCCTGGGCACCGTGGCCGGCCCGATGAGCCACCTCGTGGACGAACACCCCGTCACCATGCGGGCCCTGTTCTTCGGGATGGTCCTGGCCTCCGTCGGCGTGCCGCTGCGGCTCGCGGGCGGAGCCCTGCGCGCCCGGGACGCGGGTGTCGTGGCGCCCGCCGCGGCGCTGGCCTTCGTGCTCGTCTCCGTCCCGCCCACCACGGTCGCGCCCGCGCCCCTGCTCGTGGTCCTCGCGGCCATGGTGGCCGTCTCCGCCCTGCTGCTGCCCGGGCTCTCCGGCTCCTTCCTCCTCCTGACCGTGGGGCTGTACCAGCCCACGCTGCGGGCCGTGGACGAGCTCGACGTCGGCTACCTCTCCCTCTTCTTCCTCGGCGCCGCCCTCGGCATGGTCGTGGTCGTCAAGGGCCTGCAGTGGCTGCTCGACCGCCACCACCGCGTCACCATGCTCGCGCTCACGGGCCTGATGCTCGGCGCGCTGCGCACC
Source organism: Kocuria rhizosphaerae (assembly GCF_044462265.1). Taxonomy (NCBI): domain Bacteria; kingdom Bacillati; phylum Actinomycetota; class Actinomycetes; order Micrococcales; family Micrococcaceae; genus Kocuria; species Kocuria rhizosphaerae. The sequence continues at coordinate 10,894 of NZ_JBISWL010000030.1, read as the reverse complement.
CTGTGGCCGTGGCAGCTCGATGACCGCACGCTCCTCGCCCCGGAGGGGGAGGCCTGGGTCCAGCTGCTCGCGGCCGTGGCCGGATGCGCCGTCGTCGCCCTCCTCCTGGTCGTGGACGCCCGCACCCGGGCGCGCACCGGGCACGGCTCCCAGGAGGAGCTGGCCGGCGTCGAGTCCGGCGAGGACGACGCGCGGCCTTTCGGCGACCCCGGCCGATGACCGCGCGCCCGGGCGGCCGCCGCCCCGAGCCCGCCCCGGTCGCGCCGGCCCGGTCGGGTCCGCAGGTCGCGTCCGCGGACCGTCCCTCCGGCAGACGGGACATCCGGCCGGCCTGACACTCGCGGTGCCTCGACGTCGGGTGCCCTCGATACGTCGGCGCATGGACTGCCGGCCTCGGCCACGTCACACTGGAATCACCGAGCCTCGCCCGCCCGTTCCGGGAGGACGCGCCCATGGAGCACGTCGCGCACTTCCTCAGGGAGTTCCTGCGGGCCCTGAAGAGCCTCCTGCCCATCGTCGCGGTCGTCGTGGTCTTCCAGCTGGCCGTCTTCCGGGAGCTGCCGCACCAGCCGTTGCGGCTCGTGGCCGGCCTGCTGATCGTGGGCGCGGGGATCGCCCTGTTCCTGCAGGGGCTGGATCTCAGCGTCTTCCCCGTGGGCAAGAACCTCGCCAACCAGTTCGCCCGCCGGGGCGCCCTGGGCCTGCTGCTGCCCTTCGGCTTCGCCATCGGCTTCGCCGCGGTCGTGGCCGAGCCCGCCCTGATCGCCGTGGCGGAACAGGCGGAGACGGCCAGCGGGGGCAGGGTGGACGGCCTCGCCCTGCGTCTGGTGATCGCGGTGTCCGTGGGTCTGGTCCTCGTCCTGGGGATCCTGCGCATCCTCCGGGGATGGCCCGTGCACCGGTTGCTGGTCGCCGGCTACGCCGTGGTGCTCGTCGCGACGTACTCGGCCCCGCCCGAGATCATCGGTCTCGCCTACGACTCCGGCGGGGTCACCACCAACATCGTGACCGTGCCCCTCGTCGCCGCGATCGGGATCGGCCTCGCCAACTCCATCCGGGGGCGCAACGTGCTCCGGGACGGTTTCGGACTCGTGGCGCTGTGCGTCATGGTGCCCATGATCGGCGTGCAGCTCTACGGCATCTGGGTCTATCGGTTCGGCGAGGCGGCAGACGCCACCTCGAGCGCTCCGGCCGAGGAGGGGCCGGCGCACTCGGGCCTCGAACTCCTCCTGGGTCTCGGCGAGATGGTCCGCGACGTCCTGCCCATCGTGGCCGTGGTCCTCTTCTTCCAGTACGCCGCCCTCCGCCGTCCGCTGCCGAGGCTCGCTCGCGTCGTCGTCGGCTTCGCGATGGTCGTCGGTGGTCTCTACGCCTTCGTCCTGGGGCTGCGAACGGGCCTGTTCCCCCTGGGCCGGATGATGGCCGAGCAGCTCATCGCGCGGGAGGTGCCGGCTCTCATCCTGCTCTTCACCCTGCTCATCGGCTTCGCCACCACCTGGGCGGAGCCCGCACTCGTGGCCATCGGCCAGCAGGCGGAGGAGGCGGCGCCGGCACAGCTCAGCGCCACGGCGCTGCGCGTGGTCGTGGCCTTCGGCGTGGCGGTCGGCATCACCGCGGGCGCCTACCGCATCCTCGTGGGAGGACCCTTCCACTCCTTCATCATGGCGGCCTATGCTGTCGCCCTCGTGCTGGCGTTGCTGGCACCCAGGTACATCGTCGCCCTGGCCTTCGACCTCGGCGGCGTGACGACGTCGGAGGTGACCGTGCCGCTCGTGACCGCGCTCGGCATCGGCCTGGCGAGTGCCACCGATGGCCGGGACGCGCTGATCGACGGCTTCGGCCTGATCGCCTTCGCCTCCGTGGCCCCGGTGATCGCCGTCCTCGTGTACGCCATGATCCTGCACAGACTGTCCCGCCCGGACCAGGACCCGAAGAAGGAGTCGTCATGAAGTTCACCGCCGTCGTCGTCATCGCCCCCGACGACCTCGAGGACATGGTCATCGAGCGCGCCCAGAGCGCCGGAGCCGCCGGGGTGACCATCCTCGCGGGCAAGGGCATCGGGGGCGAGACGAAGAGGACGTTCTTCGGTCTCACCTTCGAGGGCTCCCAGTCCGTCCTGCTGATGATCGTGGGGCAGCACCTGGCCACGCCCATCCTCAAGACGGTGCACGACGTCCTGGTCGACGGGGCCAGCTCCCGCGGTCTCGCCTTCTCCCTGCCCCTCGAGCACCTGACCGGCATCGACACGCACCAGGTCGCGCGGTTCGAGGAGCACATGCGCCGCGACGGCTTCTGATCCGCGACCGCGCCCATCCGACCCAGGAGGTTCCCCGTGCTGACCGTCAAGGACGTCATGGTGAGCGACGTCATCACCATCTCCCCCTACAGCACCGTGCGCCATGCGCTGACGACGATGCGGACCCGCCAGGTCAAGAGCCTGGTGGTGGAGCCCCAGCACGCGCACGACGCCTACGGCCTGCTCAGCTACAGCGAGCTGCTGCGCACCATCGTCGCCGAGGAGGGGGACGTGGACCTCCTCAACGTGTACGACGTCGCCGTGAAGCCCGTCGTCACCGTGGGCGAGGACCTCTCCGTCCACCAGGCGGCGGCGCTGATGAGCCGGTTCCACCTCAACCGCCTGGTGGTGGTCCAGGGCAACGAGCTCATCGGGCTGCTGGCCATGAACGACATCCTGGCGCGGCTGATCGACGAGCTCACCTGAGCCACGGGCCCTCCACCGCCGTGCCGGCGGGCCGTTCTCCGTCGGCACGAGGCACCGGTTCGAGCGGGCAACGGCCCCTCGCCCGGGCGAGCGTCCCGCCGGGGCCCGGTGTCAGCCCGGCGGCGGGCTCCAGGACTGCCCGGCGTCCAGCGCCGCCAGCAGCTCCGGGCCCGCGGCCTCCGCCAGGACCTCACGGGGCGCGACGACGACGAGCAGGCTCCTGGCGCGGGACATGCCCACGTAGACCATGCGGCGGGCCCGGGCCGGGTCCTGGAACCCGTTGACGGCCAGGACCACGACCGAGCGCTCGAGCCCCTTGAAGCCCAGGACGTGCCCGTAGAGCACGTCCTGCGCCGTGAAGTGCCCGTCCCAGTAGGCGTCGTGGCCCTCCGACTCCACGATCTCCTTCTGCACGGGGTGGCGCCGGCCCGTGGTCAGCAGCGCGATGCGCCCCGGGTCCCAGCCCTCCTCCTGGAGGGCGACCACGGCGTCGTCGGCGGCGTCCAGGACGGCCTCGGGGTCGACGTCCACGAACCGCACCGCCGGCCCCTCGGCGTTGCGGCACTGCTGCGGCTCCCGGGCGAGCGGGGCGAAGGCCTCGGCGATGGTGGCCGTGTTGCGCAGGTTGTCGTCGAGCGGGAACGGGCTGAGGTCGATGGGCGCGTGCCCGTCCCGGTCGAAGATCCGCTGGTGCTCGTCCGTGAAGACGAACAGCACGCCCTCCGCGGGGTCCTCGAAGCACTGCACGAGGGCCTCCCACCACAGGTCGCCGAAGTCCTGGGCCTCGTCCACCACGATCGCGTCGAACCGGTCGGCCGGGGCCCGCTCGGCGGCCAGTTCGCCCAGCCGCAGCGGGAGACGCCGCTCCCAGTGGTCGGCGTCGTCGTCCTGGCCGGTCTCCGCGCCCCACTCGACCGGCAGCCGGTGGAAGAGCCCGGTGTACGCCGGGCGCTCCGCCGCCGGCCACGACCGCGACATGAGCTGGAAGTACCGGGCGAGTCCCCGGGAGTAGCACACGAGCGCCACGCGGTGGCCGTCCCGTGTCATCTGCCGGGCCTTGAGCATCGCGAGGTGGGTCTTGCCGGACCCCGCCCCGCCGATGATCTGCGCCCGGCGCTGGTGGCGGAGCAGGGACAGCGTGCGCTCCTGTTCCCGGGTGAGCAGGTTCCCGGAGTCCTCGAGCTCCCGCGCGAGATCCTGCACGTGCTGCCGCGACAGGTGCGTTCGGCGGAGGTTCTTGACGATGTACTGCACGGTGGCCTCGTCCGGTGGCTCGTGGGCCCGCGTGCTGCGGCGCAGGAGCTGGTTCAGCCGCCCGGCGATGCCGGCGAGGTCACCGGCGTCGAAGAGCCGGTCCCGCGGGGCGTCGGGGACGTCCCAGTCGCGGGGCAGCCGGGTGTAGGGCAGTGCGGCGCAGAAGGTGGTGCGGCCGGCCCCGCGGGACAGCCGCGGATTCAGGTAGTCGAGCAGCGCGTGCATCCCGGTGCGGGCCTGCTCCAGGGGAGAGCGGTGCAGCCGGTGCTCGCCGTCCCGGCCGGACTGGCGCCAGCAGCCGTCGCGGAGGGAGACCCGCCCGCCCTTCACCTCGATCACGGCGTTGCCCACCCCCGGCCAGAGCACCAGGAGGTCGAGCTCGGCCTCGACGTCGTCCCCGGTGATCCGCTGGCCCGAGACCAGCACGGCGTCGTCGGGAAGCTGCTCGTGCAGGGCCTCCCACACGGCGCGCTCCGCCCCGGAGCCGTGGGGGAAGTCGGGGGACTCCGGGAACGTCTGGGGCATGCCGCCAGGCTAGCCCCGCGGCCCCCTCGGGCCGGGGACGGCGGCGGGGCGGGCACACCGGAGGGCCCCGGCGTCGCGTGCGACACCGGGGCCCTCCTGGTGGTTCGAAGGCGGAACCGTCCTACTGCATGCCTTCCTTGAAGTTCTTTCCCGCGTCCTTGACGTGCTCACCGGCCTGCTTCGCACCGCCGGCAGCCTTGTCCGCCTGACCCTCGGCCTGCAGATCACGGTTGTCGGTGGCGTCGCCGATCTTCTCCTTGGCGCCGCCGGTGGCCTTCTGCGCGGCATTGCTGATCTTGTCTCCGAGTCCCATGGGCTCTCCCTCCGGTCGGTGAACAGGTGCTACCAGGGTAGACCTGTCAGCATGCTGAAGGAATAGCGGGGGCCGGGTCGGAAGCGTGTTCCCCTGTGGGCGAACGGTCGGCGGGGCGGGCGGTCAGCGCTCCGGCAGCTCGAGCCCCGCCCCGGCGACGCGCTCCCGCAGCCAGCCGGGGATCCTGCGGTCCATCCGGCGGTACCGGGCCAGGTGCCGCCGCCAGTCCTCCGAGGCGACGGGGGCGGGGGAGTGGGCGGGGAGGACGGGGTCGTCGTCGTAGTTCAGCACGAGCTCGACGCCGGGGCGCATCCAGCGCTGCGGCGACACGGAGACGATCAGGGTCGCGGAGAACCAGGTGCCGTCGACGAGGTCGGCGTAGTCGTCCTGCAGCGCCCGGACCAGTCGCCGCGGGGCGCAGCACAGGCCCGTGGTGTCCACGGGGTGCGGGGTCGTGGCGGTGCCGCGGATCTCACGGACCTGGAGGCGGAGGTTCCGGCCCACGCGGACGGCGTCCAGCACGAGGGCGTCCCAGCCCGGCTCGGACCCGTGGGTCCGCACGAGCCACCGGGCCAGCCGGTCGATGGTCCTCCGCTGCCGCGGGGTCCGGAGCCTGTCGTTGCGCACGGCCACACGCTAGCAACCGGCCGGTCCGGGTCCGCGCCCGGTCACTGGTACGAGACGAACCACGGCGTGGGCTCCACCGCGAAGGTCTGCTCCGGGGTGAACGTGGGCAGGTCCTCGTCGTAGAAGTTCTTCCACGCCATCCGCATCCCCTCGGGCAGGCCCTCCTGGAGCCGGTGCCAGGTCCCCATCTTCAGCTCGGGGGTGCCGTGGCCGTCGGCGTGCAGCACGAGCGCGAGCTCCGGGTGGGAGGTGTCCACCAGATGGCGGTTCGTGATCATCGACTCCGCGAACTGGTGCAGGACCACGAGCTTCTGCGGCAGCTCGTTCTCCCGGGTGAGCTGGGCGAGCCACGACGTCGTGGCGTTGATCTCGGCGGCGTCCACGGTGCCGATCTGGACCATGTGGTGCTGCCAGGGCGCGAGCCGCCACTCGGGGTCCAGGGCGAGCCCCACGTTGGGCAGTCTCAGCAGCTCCTCGTACTGCCGGGCCTGGCTGAGGAAGTCCTGCCGGCCGGGCTGGAGGTCGAGCACCACGTAGACGTCGTGCGCGGCGGCGGCCTCGACGTACGGACGCAGGTCCTCGACGCTCATCTCCTCCGAGTAGTCCCCGTCCGGGCCGGCCTCGGCGGAGGCCGTGGTCGCGATGATCTCGAACGCGGGGATCACCGGTTCCTCGCTGAAGGGCTCGTAGTGGGCGGCGAGCGCCCTGGCGCGGACGGCCGACTCCTCGGGGCCCTGCTCGCCGAGCACGCCCAGGGCCGGGGTTCCCGGGCGGCCGTAGAGGGCCACCATCCGGCGGCCGGGGAACAGCTCGGTGCCGCCGCCGATCAGTTCGGCGGGCTCCTCGGGTGTGGGGGACGGGCTCGGCGAGGGCGACGACGCCGCCCCCGCGCTCGCCGGGGATGCCGTGGGCGTCGCCGCGGGGCCGCCGCCGCAACCGGTCAGGAGCACGGTCATGACGAGGGCGGCGGCGAGAGCGTGGAGCGGTGGCACGGGGTTCATCGTCCGTCCTCGGGCGGGGGTGGGGGTTCGCCCAGCCTACCCGGGGCGCCGCGGCGTCGGCCGGCGGTGAGGGGTGTCGGGCCCGCCGGGGCCGCTCCGACCGTCGGCAAGGCCCTGACCGTCGGCGAGGCCCGTTCCCCCGGGGTCGTCCCGGCCGCCGGCCTGCCCCTCGGCGTTGTCCGGCTCCCCCGGGGTGCCGGACCCGGCCGGCTCGCCCGGTTCGCCCAGCTCGGCCAGCAGCCGCAGGCCCTGCTCGGCCCACGCGATCTCCTGCTCGGCGCGGGCGACCTGCCCCGCGTAGGCGAAGATCTTGAACCGGGTGATCCGCTCCCACTGGTCCTCGGGATAGGCGGCCAGGCGGCGGGCGAGCGTGGGGCTCGTGCGGTCCTCGAGGGCCCGGATCTGCTCGAGGGCCTGGGCACGCTGCTCCCGGTAGTGCTCGATGTGGGCGCGCAGCTGCGCGGCCGCGGCCCCCGGGGCGGCCCACTCGAAGTAGGCGGCCTTGAGGTGGGCGGGGTCCCGTTCCCGGACGTAGCCCAGCGGCTGGTCCTGCCACTGCCGCAGGGCGCGCTCGCCCTCCGGGGTGATCGAGTACTCCGTCTTGGTCGCGCCGCGGGAGCCCCACGGCACGGGCCGGCTGGCGAGCAGGCCCTCGGCGTGCATCTTCCGCAGCTCCGGGTAGATCTGGGAGTCCGGGGCGTGCCAGACGTGCCCCACGGAGGAGCTGAACTGCTTGACCAGGTCGTAGCCCGTCAGCGGGCCCGAGGACAGCAGCGCCAGCAGGGCCGAACGGAGGGTCACGGACGGGTCCTTCCGGGAGGTGGGGCGTCGTCCTCCCGAGCCTAGCGAAACTGTCGCGGCCCACCCTCTTGCGACTCACTATGAACATAGGTAATGTGTGGTCCACGCCACTAAACCACTATGTAGATAGTTAGTCAGGCTTCCTGCCACCGGACCGCTCAGCGAAGGACCGCACCATGACCGTCTCCGCGACGAAGACCACCACCGCCAAGCTCCTGGCCGCCCCGCTCGACGCCTGGTACGTGGCGGGATGGGACCACGAGATCACCGCCAAGGGAATCCTCGCCCGCACGGTCGCGGGCCGGCCGCTGGCGCTCTACCGCACCGGGGAGGGCCGCGCCGTCGCCCTGGCCGACGCCTGCTGGCACCGCCTCGCCCCGCTGTCCCAGGGCAAGCTCATGGGCCGTGACGAGATCCAGTGCCCGTACCACGGGCTGCGCTACAACTCCGCCGGACGCTGCACCTCGATGCCGGCCCAGGAGACGCTCAACCCCTCGGCCACCGTGCCCTCCTTCCCCGTGGTGGAGCGCTACCGCTACGTGTGGGTCTGGCTCGGCGACCCCACGAAGGCCGACCCGGCCCTCGTGCCGGACATGCACCAGCTGGACAGTCCCGAGTGGGCCGGGGACGGCGAGACCATCCACGCCCCGTGCAACTACCAGCTGGTCCTCGACAACCTCATGGACCTCACCCACGAGGAGTTCGTGCACAGCTCCTCGATCGGGCAGGAGGAGCTCTCCGAGTCCGAGTTCGAGACCACCCACGACGAGCACTCCGTGACCGTGACCCGGTGGATGCACAACATCGACGCCCCGCCGTTCTGGCTCAAGAACATGCGGGACAAGTTCCCGGGCTTCGAGGGCAAGGTCGACCGCTGGCAGATCATCCACTACTACTTCCCGTCCACGATCTGCATCGACGTCGGGGTCGCCGAGGCCGGGACCGGCGCCCCCGAGGGCGACCGGTCGCGCGGGGTCAACGGCTACGTGATGAACACGATCACCCCGGAGACCGAGCGCTCCTGCCACTACTTCTGGGCCTTCATGCGCAACTACCGGCTCGAGAGCCAGCTCATCACCACGCAGCTGCGCAACGGCGTGCACGGGGTCTTCGGCGAGGACGAGGCCATGCTGCAGGCGCAGCAGGCCGCCATCGACGCCAACCCGGACTACGAGTTCTACAACCTCAACATCGACATGGGCGGGATGTGGGTGCGCCGGCTCCTCGAGCGCGCGCTCGAGGCCGAGGGCCGCCTCGCCGCCCAGCCGACCGCCTGAGCAGGAGGAGACCCACCGTGGCCGATTCCCACCACATCGTCTGGCAGCGGGCCGTCGTCGACTCCGTGGCCGACGTCGCCCAGAACATCCGCCGCATCGTCCTGCGCCCGGAGCACCCGTGCCCCGTCCGGCCGGGCGAGCACGTGGACGTGCGCACAACCGTCGACGGCGAGCAGCACGTCCGCTCCTACTCCGTGGTCGACGCCGCCGAGGACGGCTCGCACCTCGCGCTCAGCGTCTTCCGGACACCCACCTCGCGGGGCGGCTCCGTGTTCATGCACGGTCTCGAACCGGGAATGGTCCTGGAGGTCACCCAGCCGCTGCAGAACTTCCCGCTGCGGGTCGGGGCGCCCTCCTACGTGCTGCTCGCCGGCGGCATCGGGATCACCGCGATCGCGGCGATGGCCGCCCTCCTGCGCCGCCTGAAGGCGGACTACCGCCTCGTCTACGTGGCACGCTCCCGGGACGCGATGGCCTACCTCGACGACCTGGCGGCCGTGCACGGGGACCGCTTCGAGGTCCACGTCGACGCGGAGGGCACGTCCCTGGACGTCCACACCCTCGTGGGCTCGGTGCCCGAGGACGCCGAGCTGTACATGTGCGGGCCCATCCGGCTCATGGACGCCGTGCGCCGCGCCTGGCTCGAGCGCGAGCTGGACCCGACGAACCTGCGCTACGAGACCTTCGGCAACAGCGGCTGGTTCGAGGCCGAACCGTTCACCGTGCGCATCCCGCGCCTGGGCGTGGAGGCCCGCGTCGACTCCGACGAGTCCATGCTCGAGGCCCTCGAGCGCGAGGGGGTCGACATGATGTCCGACTGCCGCAAGGGCGAGTGCGGCCTGTGCCAGGTCAAGGTCCTCGAGCTCTCCGGCCGGATCGACCACCGCGACGTGTTCTACTCCGACCGGCAGAAGGAACCCAACTCCCGGATGTGCTGCTGCGTCTCGCGCGCGGTCGCCGCCGATTCGGGCACCGTCCCGGCGCCCCGTCCCGCCGTCCTCACCATCGACGTTCCCTGAGAGGCTTCCGACCCATGGACATCAGACACCAGATCGACGCATCGAAGATGTCGTCGTACCAGTGGCTCATCATCGCAGTGGCCACCTTCCTCAACGCACTGGACGGCTACGACGTGCTGGCCATGGCCTTCACGGCCACGTCCGTGACCGAGGAGTTCGGCCTGACCGGCTCCCAGCTGGGCTGGCTGCTCAGCGCGGGCCTGATCGGCATGGCCGTCGGCTCGCTGGTCCTCGGCCCCTTCGCCGACCGCCACGGCCGGCGGAAGATCCTCATCGTGGCCCTGGCCATCAACGCCCTGGGCCTGTTCCTGTCCACCACCGCCGGCTCCGCGTTCGAGCTGGGCCTGTGGCGGGTCGTCACGGGCCTGGGCGTGGGCGGCATCCTCGCCACCGCCACCGTCATGACCAGCGAGTACGCCAGCGCCCGCCGCCGCGGCATGGCCATCAGCATCTTCACGGCCGGCTACGGCGTGGGTGCCACACTCGGGGGCATGGGGGCGACCCAGCTCATCCCCGCCTTCGGCTGGCGCTCCGTGTTCCTCACCGGCGGCCTGCTGACCCTCGTGGCGATCGCCCTCGTGGTCGCCGTGCTGCCCGAGTCCGTCGACTACCTCCGCACCCGCCGTCCGGCCGACGCCGTGGAGAAGCTCCAGCGGATCGCCCGGCGCCTGCGCCTCGAGGGCGACGTCGAGCTCGGCCCAGCCCCCGTCCGCAGCGGCCGGCAGCAGGGCAGCGTGGCCACGCTCCTGAGCCCCAGGTACCGCACCGCCAGCATCCTGCTGTGGATCTCGTTCTTCGTCATCATGTTCGGCTTCTACTTCGCCAACTCCTGGACGCCGCGCCTGCTCGTGGAGTCGGGGATGAGCGAGCAGCAGGGCATCGTCGGCGGGCTCATGCTCACCATGGGCGGCACCTTCGGCTCGCTGCTCTACGGGGCGCTCACCACCCGCTGGGACGAGCGGCTGACCCTGATGGCCTTCACCGTGCTCTCCGCGGTGACCCTCGTGCTGTTCATCACCACCACCTCCCTGCCGCTGCTGGCCTTCGCCTCCGGCGTGGTGGTCGGGATGCTGATCAACGGCTGCATCGCCGGGCTCTACACCGTGGCTCCCATGACCTACGAGCCCGGCGTCCGGACCACCGGCGTCGGCTGGGGGATCGGTGTCGGCCGGGCCGGGGCGATCCTCGCGCCGATCGCCGTCGGCGCCCTGCTGGACAGCGGGTGGAGCCCCACGCAGCTCTATCTCGGGGTGGCCGTCGTGGTCGTCCTGGCGGCCGTGGCCCTGCTGAGGCTGCGCCCCTACCGGGAGACGGCGGAGGACCGCGCCGGCACGCGCAACGACCAGCCGACCGCC
>NZ_JBISWL010000029.1:0-6973 GCF_044462265.1 Kocuria rhizosphaerae | reverse complement strand
CCGGTGAAGTACATCGTCACGCCGGCCGCCTCGGCCGCGGCCACGACCTCCTCGTCCCGGATGGAGCCGCCGGGCTGGACGACCGCCCGGACCCCGGCGTCGAGCAGGACCTGCAGCCCGTCCGCGAAGGGGAAGAAGGCGTCCGAGGCGGCGACGGCGCCCCGGGCCCGCTCGGCGCCGTCCTCGCCCAGGGTGTTGGCCCGCTCGACGGAGAGCCTGCAGGAGTCCACCCGGTTGACCTGGCCCATGCCGATCCCCACGGAGGCGCCGCGGTCGGCCAGCAGGATCGCGTTGGACTTCACGGCGCGCAGGGCCTTCCACGCGAAGGCGAGGTCGGCGAGCGTGCGCTCGTCCGCGGCCTCGCCGGCAGCGAGCGTCCAGCGCCCGGGGTCGTCGCCCTCGGCGTCGAGCCGGTCGGCGACCTGCAGCAGCGCCCCGCCGGAGACCTGCCGGTACTCCAGGGTGTCGCGCTCGAAGCCCTCGGGCAGCTCGAGCAGGCGGATGTTCTTCCGGGCGCGCAGGATCTCCAGGGCCTCGGGCTCGAACGCCGGGGCCACGACCACCTCGGTGAAGATGTCCTTGACGGTCTCCGCCATGGCACGGGTGACGGGCCGGTTCGCCGCGATCACTCCGCCGTACGCCGAGAGGGGGTCGCACGCGTGGGCCTTGCGGTGGGCGTCGGCGATCGGGTCGGAGGCGCCGGGGGTGGCCACGGCCAGTCCGCAGGGGTTGTTGTGCTTGACGACGGCCACGGCGGGCTCGTCGAAGTCGTACGCGGCGCGCAGCGCGGCGTCGGCGTCCACGTAGTTGTTGTAGGACATCTCCTTGCCGTGCAGCTGGTCCGCCTGGGCGATGCCGGGGGACGCGGCCTCGTCGACGTAGAGGGCGCCCTTCTGGTGCGGGTTCTCCCCGTAGCGCAGGGACGCCGAGCGCTGGAGGGCGAGCCCGGCGTAGGGCGGCCAGAAGTGCGCGTCCTCGTCCCGGTCGAACTGCTGGGCCGTCCAGGTGGCCACGGCGGTGTCGTAGGCGGCGGTGTGGGCGAAGGCCGCGGCCGCGAGCCGGCGCCGGGCCGCCAGGTCGAACCCGCCGTCGGCGGCGGCCTCGACCACGGCGTCGTAGGATCCGGGGTCCACCACCACGGACACGGCGGCGTGGTTCTTCGCGGCGGCGCGCACCATGGACGGGCCCCCGATGTCGATCTGCTCGACGACCTCGTCCTGGCCGGCGCCCGAGCGCACGGTGTCCGCGAACGGGTACAGGTTCACGACGACGAGGTCGAACGGCTCGATCTCCAGCGCGGCGAGCTGGTCCACGTGGTCCTGCTTCCGGCGGTCCGCGAGGATGCCGGCGTGCACGCGCGGGTGCAGGGTCTTCACGCGGCCCTCCAGGCACTCCTGGAAGCCGGTGACCTCGGAGACCTCCGTCACGGGCACCCCGGCCTCGGCGATCCGCCGGGCGGTCGAGCCGGTGGAGACGATCGCGACGCCGGCCCGGTCCAGGCCGCGGGCGAGGTCCTCGAGACCGGTCTTGTCGTAGACGGACACCAGGGCCCGCTTGATGGGCACGCGGTCAAGCTGGATGGGACTCACAGGTTCTCCAAGCGTCGGGTTCGGGTCGGCCGGCGGATTCCGCCGGGGACCAGTTTACGGACCCGCGCCGGGGCGGCTCACCGGACCGGCACGGAGCGGGCGAGCGCCCCGAGGGTGTCCACGAGGAGCTCCCGCTCGGCGGCCTTGATGCGCTCGTGCAGCCGCGCTTCGGTGTCCTCCGCCAGCACGGGGACGGCCGCCTGGGCGAGGATGGGCCCGGCGTCGACGTCGGCGACCACTTCGTGGACCGTGACACCGGTGACCTTCACCCCGTGGGCCAGGGCGTCGCGCACGGCGTGCGCCCCGGGGAAGGACGGCAGCAGGGAGGGGTGGGTGTTGACGATCCGGCCGGCGAAGGCCTGCACGAACCGGGCGTCGACGATCCGCATGAACCCGGCGAAGAGCACACGGTCGGGGGCGTAGCCGGCCACGGCCCGCTCCAGCGCCCGGTTCCACCCTTCGCGGTCGGCGTGGTCGGACGGGCGCACCAGGAACGTCTCGACACCCGCCTGCCGGGCTCGCTCGAGACCGAGGCAGGGCTTGTCGGCCCCCACGGCCGCGATCTCCACGTCGATCCGCCCCTCCCGGACGGCGTCGAGGACGGCCTGCAGGTTGGTGCCGGAACCGGAGACCATGACCACGATGCGCATGCCCCCGAGTCTAGCGGCGGCCGCCCGGAGGCCTGTCCGGGGTGCCCTAGAGTGAGGGGCATGACCCCACCCCGACCGCACCCCGAGGACCCCGACAGCCGGCGCGTGGCCGCGACCCGGACGACGGCCACCGGACTGGTGTGCGCGGCCGTGGCGCTCCTGCTCGTGGGCTCGGGCCTGTGGACCACCGTGGCCGGGGTCGTCGCCGCCGCGGCCGGGCTCGGTCTGGGCATCGCCGGTCTGGTGCGGTCGCGCCGGACCACGCGCCGGGGGCTGCTCGCGGTGAGCGCCGTGGCCGCGATCGTGCTGGGCACCGCCGGACTGCTGACGGGAGGGGCACGTCTGGCGCTGTGGCCGGTGACCACGGCCTACGAGCAGTGCGTGGCCGGCACGCTCACCCTGTCCGGGACCGCCCGGTGCCAGGCCCAGCTCGAGGAGGAGATCTGGCGCTACCTCTCCGGCGGGTCGCCCGCGGTTCCCGGGGACGCCACCGGCTCCCCAGCCGGCTCCCCCGCGACCGGCCCGGCCCCGGGCTGAGCGGCCCCGGGCGCCCGGCGGCCGGCCGAGCGCATCGCCCGCCGCGCCGCCGCCTCGGACCGCCGCCGGCGGCGGGCCTCCCTGGGGTCGGCCGGAGCACCCTCGGCGCCGCCGCGGGACGGCGCGAACGGGGGCTCGTGCTCGAGCCACGGCCCCAGCACGTAGCCGACGGTGGCGCCCACGGCCACCTCCGCCCCGAACCACAGGAGCACGTCCGGGCCGTGCGGACCGATGTCCGTGAGTCGGCCCAGGCCCAGCGAGCCGTGCGCGAGCCAGCTGAGCAGCATCGCCAGCACCCCCGCCACCGCGCCGGTGAACAGACCGGTCAGGGCCGTGGAGAGCGGGAAGGTGAGCCAGCGGCCGGGCAGCCGGATCGCCATCCAGTCGTCGAGGTGGTTCTCCCCCTCGCGCAGGAACCACCAGCCGGCCAGCACCCCGGCCAGCACCGGGAGCACCACCACGACCAGCGACCAGGCCGGCAGCTCCGCGGGCGGCAGCGCGGCGAGCGCCGGGAGCAGCGGCACAGGCCCCGGGCTCGTGCCGAGGGGCGAGGCGTGGACGCCGGTGCCGACGTCGAACCCCGCGCCGGTCGCCCACGCGAGCGCGTACACCGCGAGATTGGGCAGGTAGCCCAGCTGCAGGCCCGTCAGGGCGGTGTCCCCGGGCACTCCCGTGCCCAGCCGCTGGTAGACGGTGACGACGTCGTTCCAGTTCCACACCAGCGCGGCGGCCAGCAGGCCCGCACCGATGCCCACCCCCGCGACGGCCGCGAGGAAGCCGGCCCGGAGCACGGCCCACACGTAGGAGCCGGCCCAGCGGGAGTACTGGCTCGTGCGCTCGACCCACGCCGCGGCGTTGACGCCGATCAGCCCGGACAGCGAGCGCGAGGCCCGGTAGGCGCCCACGAACGCCCCCAGGGCCGCGGGCAGGAGCGGGAAGACGGCGGCCGCCGCCGGTGACACCGAGACCTCACCGGTGCTCACCAGCAGCGCCGCCAGCGCCCCGGCCGCGGAGTACACCGCCAGCCCGCTCAGGTACGGCTGCCAGAACTGCCCCTCCCAGCAGGCGCGCGCGAGCCGCCGGCCGGCCCGCCAGGCCAGCGCGAAGGGGATGAGCGTGAGTCCCAGCGGCACCAGGTCGACCATCCCCGTCGTCCGGGGGAGGCCGGCGCCGGGGTCCAGCGCCACCTGCAGCGGCGTGAGGTGGGCGAGCAGCCACACGTGGCCGGAGAGGACGATGCCGCCGGTGAGGCCGAGCGTGTCGAAGCCGTCGGCGAGCCACACCATGAGGACGGTCAGCAGGACCAGGAGGTAGGACACCACGGCCACCGAGCCGAGTTCCACCACGCCCTGCAGCCACAGCGGCATCGGCACGTCGCGGCGGTCTGGGGAAGAGGAGCTGGAGTTCATCAGGGCCCATTCTCCCACGGCGGGGCGCCCGCCCCGGCGGAGGCTTCACGGACGCTTCACCGGGGGGCCACGTGCCGCTTCCCCGCCGGCCGTCCGGGCCGGTGAGGCTCGGGAGCATGAGAGTCGCCGTGGTCGCCGAGCAGTTCCTCCCCCACGTCAACGGGGTCACCCACTCGGTCCTCCGGGTCGTCGAGCAGCTGACGGCGCGCGGCCACGANCGACGTCGTCGTGGCCGCCCCCTCCTACCAACCGGCGTCGCCGGGCCGGTTCGGCGAGGACGCCGTCGAGGAGATCGACGGCGTCCCGGTCCACCGGCTGCCCGCCGTTCCCCTGACGGGCTACCCCGACGTGCGGGTGGCCGGCGGGACCGTCGCCCGGGTTCGGCGGCTGCTGGAGCGCTTCGCGCCCGACGTCGTCCACGTGGCCTCGCCGTTCGTCCTCGGCCGGCGGGCGATCCTGGCCGCGCACCAGCTGGACCTGCCCTGCGTGGCCGTGTACCAGACGGACGTTCCCGGCTACGCGGCCAAGTACGGGGCGCCCTTCCTCGAGCAGCTGCTGTGGTCGCAGGTGCGCGCCATGCACAATCTCGCGACCCTCACCCTGGCCCCGTCCTCGTCGGCGGTGCGGCAGCTGGACGAGCACGGGGTGCGGGACGTGGCCATGTGGCGGCGCGGCGTGGACACCGTGCGCTTCTCCCCCCGGCACCGGGACGAGCGGTGGCGGCAGGAGGTCGGCGACGGCCGCCGGATCGTCGGCTACGTGGGCCGGATCGCCCCCGAGAAGCAGGTGGAGGACCTCGCCGCGGTCGCGGACCTGCCCGGGGCCCGGCTCGTGGTCGTGGGCTCGGGCCCCGAGGAGGACGTCCTGCGCCGCCGGCTGCCGGGTGCGCACTTCACGGGCCGGCGCACGGGTGCGGAGCTGGCCCGGATCATGGCCTCCTTCGACGTGTTCGTCCACCCCGGGGAGTTCGAGACCTTCTGCCAGACCGTCCAGGAGGCCATGGCCTCCGGGGTGCCCGTCGTCGCGACGGGCCGGGGCGGACCGTTGGACCTCGTGGACTCCTCCCGGACCGGCTGGCTCTACCCCCCGGGCGACCTGGGCGCCCTGCGCGGGCACGTGGCCGACCTCCTGGGCGACGACGCGAAGCGGGCCGCCTTCGGCGCGGCCGCGCACGCCTCGGTGCAGGGCCGGACGTGGGAGGCCCTGACCGGCCAGCTGCTCGAGCACTACGAGCACGCCCGGCGGCTCACCGCGACGGGACGGGCCTCTCGGCGCAGGCGCGCGGCCTGAGCGCCGGCTCCCCGCCGACCGGATCCTACCGGCGGGCGGCCGGGGCTCCGCCGCGGGGCGGGGCGGCGCCGAGCACGGGCACGCCGGTCCCGGCGTACCGTCCCGGTTCCGCCGTGAGGACGGTCAGCCCGTGCACGAGTGCCGTGGCCGCGGTGAGGCCCGCCACGGGGTCGGCGGCGCCGGCCGCGCCGAGCGCGCCCCAGGCCCGGCCCACGGCCGCGTCCACGGCGAGCACCCGCTCCGGGAAGCGCAGCTCGAGCTGCTCGGCCCACAGCACCTCGTCGGGGCGCCCCGCGAGCAGTTCGCCGAGGACCAGCGCGGGGAGGAACAGCCTCCGGTGCCCGTGCCGGCGGAGGACGTCCGCGAGCTCCGGGCAACGGTCCGGGGTGCGCACGCCCAGTACCACGGAACGGTCCAGGAGCAGGTCCACGGCGTCGGTCCTCGGTCGCGCGCCGGATCAGGCCGCGGCGGCGAGCCGGCCCCGGGCAGGGGCCAGCAGGAACTCCACGAACTCGTTGCGGGGCTGCACCACGCGGGCGTAGTCCTCGATGCTCATGGCGGCGGAGCCCAGGGTCTCGTCGGGGCGGCCGGAGGCGGGAACAGGAGGAAGGGCGTCGAGCATGACCGGGATCCTTCGTGCGCTCTTGCTCGCACCGGGTGCCGCCTGTGCGGCGATGCGAGCCGCTTCGTCATCCGAACCACCCGTGAACATGGGGTTGGTGCCCGGTCTAGTCGGAGCTTGCCGACCGGGTCTCTTGAAGCTCCGTCCATTGAACCACATCCGCCCCGTGCCCTGGGAACCCGTGCCCGGGGAACCCGCGCCCTCGGAGGCGGCCCCCGGCCGGACCCCCGGCCGGGGGCCGGCGGGGCATCGTTCTCCGCAGCGTCATCGGGCCGACACCGGACCGACACACGGGGCCGGTGCAATGGTTCCCGGGGGCGCGGCCGGCCACCGACCATGACGGTGCGTGACACACATCACCGGACTCGTGGCAGGCGTCGGACGGTCAGGGTAGCCTGGACGTGCTTCTCGAGATGCAGCGTCCGCGTGCGCGGGGGCGGACGTCCGTCCCGCCCCGGAGCCCGCGGAGGGGCTCCGACCCGTTGCGCGCCAACCCGAGGTTCACGGGTGGATCGGATGACGAAGCGGCAGGCAACGACCGCGGATGCCTGCAAGAACGTCAGGAGAGAACATGACCATGTCCGAAGAATCACCGACGACCACCACCGATCAGCGGGAGGACTGGGTCGACGTCACCGTCACCGCCCTCCCCCACCTGCACCTCGTCCGGCTCACCTCCACGGACGGCAATGTGCAGGAGTACCTCAGCCCCGAGGCCGACGACCTCGCCGCGGCGGCCGAGCACACGGCGGGCAGCGCGCAATGGTGCGCCAAGTACCGCCAGCTCCTCGTCCCCGGCGCCCTCGCGGCGACCGGGCGGCAACCGTTCTTCAAACTGCAGCCCTCCTCCCTCCCGCTGTCGGCGTAGCCGGCGGG
>NZ_JBISWL010000028.1:0-8360 GCF_044462265.1 Kocuria rhizosphaerae | reverse complement strand
GACGACGATGTCGAAGTCGTCGGTGAGGTTGGCGATCGAGGCGTTGGTGACCTTCACGTCCTCGAAGCCGGCCGCCCGGACCTTGTTGCGCAGCACCGAGGCGCCCATGGCGGAGGAGCCCATCCCGGCGTCGCAGGCGAAGACGATGTGGCGGACCGGAGCGCCCTCGGCCAGCGCCCGGGCGCTGTCGCCGCCGGTGTCCGCGCCCCCGCTGGAGCCCAGGACGGCGGAGGAGACGGTGGACTTCTTGCCCTTCATCGACTCCATGCTCGCGGTCGCGGCCGCCAGGTCGCCCTCGCCCCTGTCCCGGGAGGCCTTCAGGATCACCGAGGCCACCACGAAGGACACCGCCGAGGCCACCACCACCGCCAGCACCACCCCCACATAGGAGTCCGAGGCCGTCTGGGCCAGCACCGCGATGATCGACCCCGGCGCCGCCGGAGCCCGCAGCCCCGCCCCGAAGACCGTCAGCGTGAAGATCCCGCTGGCCCCACCGGCGATCGCGGCCAGGATCAACGCCGGCTTCATCAGCACGTAGGGGAAGTAGATCTCGTGGATCCCCCCGAAGAAGTGGATCAGCGCCGCCCCCGGGGCGCTCGCCCGGGCCGCCCCCCGCCCGAAGACCATGTACGCCGCCAGGATCCCCAGCCCCGGACCCGGATTGGCCTCCAACAGGAACAGGACGGACTTGCCCTGCTCCAACGCCTGGGTGGTGCCCAACGGGGTGAGGATCCCGTGGTTGACCGCGTTGTTCAAGAACAGCACCTTCGCCGGCTCGATCAGGATCGAGGTCAACGGCAGCAACCCCCGCGAGACCAAGAACTCCACCGCCGCCGCGGCCGCCCCGGAGAACACCAGCACCGCCGGACCGATCACGAAGAACCCCACACTGGCCATCAGCGCCCCCACGATCCCCGCGGAGAAGTTGTTCACCAGCATCTCGAAACCGGGCTTGATCTTCCCGTCCCAGATCCCGTCGATGCGCTTCATCAACCACGCCGTGGCCGGGCCCATCAGCATCGCCCCGATGAACATCGGGATGTCCGCCCCCACGATCACCCCCATCGTGGCGATCGCCCCCACCACACCACCACGCACGTCATAGACCATCCGCCCACCCGTGTAGGCGATCAGCAACGGCAGCAAATACGTGATCATCGGGCCCACCAGACCCGTGTGCGGATCCCCCGCCGCGTCCTCCCCGAACCCGCCCAAGGGCCCGAACGGGGTGAACCCCGCCTCGATGAAGAACGCCGTGATCAGCCCCCAGGCGATGAACGCCCCGATATTGGGCATGATCATCCCCGACAGGAACGTCCCGAAACGCTGCACATGCGCCCGCGCCGCGGACGACCGCCCACCCGCCGGCGCTGCGGTGGACGTCGATGCTCTTGACGTCGATGCTGTGGACATAGTGGTCCCCTTGTTCTCGTGGTGGTGCTCGAATGGGTTCTGCTGCTGGACGTGCTGGATGTACTGGTGTGTCGGTGGTGCGGTGGCTGACGGCGCGCGCCGCCGGCGGGGGCGCCTCAACCCTGCCGGCCGGCCTCCGGCGTCGTGGAGAGCCGGTGCAGCCACTCCAGGAAGAGCGTCAGCTCCGTCCCGGACAGCTGATCGGGATGCGAGGACTGCAGGGTCGCGTTGAGGGCGATGGCCGCCGACACGTAGGAGGGCGGCCCTCCTCCGGAGGGCGCGCCGTCCGGCGCGGAGCCGACGGCGGCGGGGTCCGTCACGACGGAGCGCAGCACGGCGTCGCGCGTCTGGGTCGAGAGGGAGAGGGCGGCGACCTCCTCGGCGGAGACCGCCTCCCCCTCGTCCGGGGCGTCGGCCACGAGCATCAGGGTCACCCCGATGTTGGCGGCCAGCACGGCGCGGGCCGCCTGCCGCGGGGGCACCGCGAGCAGTCCGGTCTCGGCCACCCGGTGCAGCTCGGCCTCGAGCAGGCGCTCGGCCTCCTCCACGAGGACCGGGCGCCTGCCCGGCCCGCCGCTGCCGAACATCAGGGAGTACAGCTGCGGCTGGGACAGCCCGAACTGCACGTGCACGTCCCAGAGCCGCTGCACGTCCGCGATCGGCGCGGCCGAGCGCTGCATGCCCCGCTCCCGGCGCACGAACTCCTCGAACCCCCGCAGTGCCACGGCCTCCATGAGACCGTCCTTGTCGCCGAAGTGGTGGTACAGCGTGGGGGCGGTCACCCCGGCCAGCTTGGTGATCTCCCGGGTGGAGACCGGCTTGCCGCGGGAGCCCGCCAGCAGCTCCCCGGCGGCACGGAGCAGTCGTTCCCGGGGGGAGGACGGCTCCGAGGCCTCCGGGGTGCCGCCCGGGACGCCCGTCACACTGTTGCTCATGGCCGTTAGCTTAGGTCCTATAACAACGCTATACAAGAGGTTTCCGTGACTTCTGTCACAGGGGGGGCCGTGGGTGCCGCACCGCCCGGGAGGGCCCGGGCGACGGGGCCGTCGCGGGCGGACCCGGAGGGACCCGGACGGGACCCGGACACCGAGGCGGCCACGAGCGGCCCAGGGGGCGGTGCTCCGGGCCGGTCCCGTCACACTCGTCACGCGGCCCGTCATCTCGGCCACGCCGTTCGCCCGGGGCCGTGCCCCGACGTACAAATGAGGGGTGCCCTCGCGTGCGCTCCGCCCGCGAACTCCCCCGGGCGCCCTCCCCCCATCCCCCCAGGAGCACCATGAGCACCACCTCCTCCTCCCCTGCCCGCGGAACGGATCCGGCCTCCCGCCGCGCAGCCGGCGTGGGCAGACGGATCGCCGCCGTCCCCGTGCACCTCACGCTGGCCCTCGGGCTGCTCGTGGGCTGCGCCTCGTCCGTGGCCTCGGCCGACCCCGCCGAGCAGAGTTCGGCGCCCAGCGCCGTGGTGACGGCCACGCCCAGTGCGACGACGACGCCGGGCGCGACCTCCTCACCCACTCCGGCCGCCACCCCGGGGACCGCGAGCACACCCGCGCCCCCGGCTCCCTCCGAGACCCCGGTGCAGGCCGTGAACCCACCGTCGGCGGCGTTCCTCGCCCTGGAGGACCTCCCCGTCGCCGCCTCCGGGACCATGTCGGACTACGACCGCGACGGCCTGTTCGGCGGCTGGATCGACGCCGACGGCGACTGCGAGGACACCCGCAACGAGGTCCTGGCCCGGGACCTGACCGGGATCACGTCCGCCGACGGGTGCACGGTGGCCACGGGGACCCTGGCCGACCCCTACACGGGCCGGACCGTCGACTTCGTGCGCGGAGTGGCGACCTCCGGTGACGTGCAGGTCGACCACGTGGTCTCGCTCGGCAATGCGTGGGTGACCGGTGCCCGCGGGCTCTCGCAGGCCGACCGCGTGGCCCTGGCCAACGACCCGCTGAACCTGCTCGCCGTGGACGGGCCGACCAACGGGTCCAAGTCGGACAAGGACGCCTCGCAGTGGCTGCCGCCGGACGAGGCGTTCGCCTGCGAGATGGTCGCCGTCCAGATCGCGGTCAAGACCCGTTACGACCTGTGGGTCACGGCCCCGGAGAAGAACGCCATGGCCGAGGTGCTCTCCACCTGCCCCGGCCAGGAGCTGCCCACCGGGACCCCGTTCGGCGAGATCCCCGGCGGCTCCGTGGCACAGCCCGCTCCGGCGGAGCCGGCCCCCGGGACGGTGGCTCCTGCGCCCACGGAGGTCTACTACGCCAACTGCACGGAGGCGAGGGCCGCCGGCGCGGCCCCGCTGTACGTGGGCGACCCCGGCTACCGGGAGGCGATGGACCGCGACCGGGACGGCGTCGCGTGCGAGTCCTGAGCGAGCAGCCCCGGTCGCGGCCGCTCAGCAGGCCGGGCGCAGGTGGCCGGCGCGGCGGGCGCCGGCCGGGGTCAGGCGCAGCAGGGAGACCCAGAGGGAGCCGACGGCCATGCCCACGAGCCACAGGCAGGGGAACCACCACTGCCACCCGTCCAGCCGGACGGTGAACGTCACGGCGAGGACCGTGGTGAGAAGGATGTTCGACACCATCAGGGTCAGCTGCTGCGGCATGGGGGACCTCTCGGATCGGCGACGCGCTCCCGAATCCTCGCATCCCGCCCGCAAGCTTGTCTGACCCCTCATTGGGGGGCACCCGGTCACTGCGGGCCTCCGGTCCCCGCGCGGCTGCCCGCCCGACGGGTCCGTGCTGACCGTGGCCGTCGGGCTCGTCGGGCGCCCGGTCGCGGCGCGCGGTGGAGAAGATGCCGACGATGCGCCGGACCGACATCGCCGCGGTCGAGGCCGCGGCCGACGCCGCCCGGGTCCGCGGGCTCAGGTCCCGCAGAAGGTCTGGTACGGCCCGAAGTCCTGCGGCGCCGGCTCGGCGTAGCGCTCCAGTCCGGGCCGCTCCGCGTAGGGTTCCGTCACCGCGTCCAGGAGTCCGGCCAGGGGGCCGAGGTCGCCCTCGGTGGCGGCCTCGAGCGCCTCCTCCACGAGGTGGTTCCGGGGGATGTACACCGGGTTGACCCGGTCCATCGCGTCGGCGTCCGGGTCGAGGGCGCGCCAGCGCCCGGCCCAGTCGTCGAAGCCCGCCGGGTCGCGGAACAGATCCCGCACCGGCCCGGTGTCACCGCGGGCGGCGGCCCCGAGGCAGCGGAAGAAGTTCGTGTGGTCGACACGGTCGGCCACCAGGAGGGGGAACAGGTCGTCGATCAGCGGCTGGACGTCGTCGTCCCCGGGGGCCGTCCCGGCGCTCCCGCCGAGGCCGAGCTTGGCGCGCAGGCCGGTCGTCCACGCGGCGCTGTACCGGCCGGCGAAGGCCTGCAGGGACGTCTGCACGAGCTGCACGGCCCGGTCCTGGTCCTCGTGGACGAGGGGCAGCAGGGCCTCGGCGAAGCGGGCGAGGTTCCACTCCGCCACCACGGGCTGGTTGCGGTAGGCGTAGCGACCGCCCTGGTCGATGGAGCTGTAGACCGCCGCCGGGTCGAAGGCGTCCAGGAAGGCGCAGGGGCCGTAGTCGATGGTCTCGCCCGAGACGGTCGTGTTGTCGGTGTTCATGACCCCGTGGACGAAGCCCACGAGCATCCACTGCGCCACCAGCCGGGCCTGGACGGTGACGACCGCGTCGAAGAGGGCGAGGTAGGGGTTCTCGGCCCGCGCCGCGTGCGGGTGGTGGCGGTGGATCGCGTGGTCGGCGAGCCGGCGCAGCAGCCCGTCGTCGCCCGTGGCCCGGGCGTACTGGAAGGTGCCCACGCGCAGGTGGCTGCTCGCGACGCGGGTGAGCACGGCCCCGGGCAGCGGGGTCTCGCGCAGCACCTGCCGCCCGGTCGCGACCACGGCCAGGGAGCGCGTGGTAGGGATGCCCAGGGCGTGCATCGCCTCGCTCACGACGTACTCGCGCAGCATGGGGCCGACCGCGGCCAGGCCGTCGCCGCCGCGCGCGAACGGGGTGCGCCCGGAGCCCTTGAGGTGGACGTCCCGCAGGGACCCCTCCGGGTCCACGAGCTCCCCGAGCAGCAGTGCCCGGCCGTCGCCGAGCCGTGGCGCGTAGAAACCGAACTGGTGGCCGGCGTAGGCCTGCGCCACGGGAGCGGCCCCCTCGGGGACGAGGTTGCCGACGAGCAGCCGCACGCCCTCGGCGCTCCGGAGCCACCCGGGGTCCAGGCCCAGTTCGGCGGCCAACGGCTCGTTGAGGACCAGCAGCCGGGGCTCGGCGACGTCCTCGGCCCGCCAGGGCACGGAGAGCTCCCCCAGCTCCTGGGCGAAGCGGCTGTCGAGGTTCACGGTGGACAGGGATGCGGCGGTCACACCGTCCACGATACGCCGGTGGTCCGGGTCACGGACCGGCCGGACGCAGACGCGCGAGCCGTGCGACGCGCAGGCCCACGTGGAGCTCGCGCCGGGTGAGCCCGTCGTCGAGGTTCAGGTCGAGGCGCTCCTTGAGCCGGTCGAGCCGGTAGTAGAACGTCGAGCGGTGGATGCTCAGCGCGGCGGCGGTCCGCTGCGCGTCGCCGCCGCGGTCGAGATAGGTCTCCAGCGTCCGGAGGAGCTCCGGTGCCAGGCCCGCCGCCAGGACGCGGCGAACGCTGCGCGGCAGGTCCTCGACCGTCATGGATTCGAGCGGCAGCAGCGCCAGGAGGCCGTCCAGCCCGGTGTCGTCCCAGTGGGTGACCGGATCGTGGGCGGAGGGGTCCAGCCACGCGGTGCGCCACGCACGGCGTGCCAGTCGGAAGGAGCGGTGGACGTCGAGCAGGCTGCCCACGACGGGGCCGACGCCGGCGCGCACGGCGCCGACGTCGGGGCGGGCGAGGATCCGCGCCAGCCGGGGGCCGACCACGGGCCGGGGGAAGACGAGGACGCCGGTGCCGTCGTCGAGGGTCGCCCCCACCACGGAGGCCGTCGAGCTGCTGGCGACGAAGTCGAGCGTCCGGTGCACGGCCAGTGCGGTCCGGCCCGTCTCCTCGGGCGCCCCGGCCGCCGGGTCCGCGCCGAGCACCACGGCGCTGTACTGCCGGGAGGACCCGAGCAGACCCTCCCCCACGAGCGCCTCGGCGGCTCCCGGGCGGGCGGCCGCGTCCCCGGCGACGAGGGCCGTGAGCAGCGAGCGCGCCCGGTCCCGGTCCCGCTCGGCGTAGAGGGTCCGCAGGGAGAGCAGCACGCCCAGGGCGGGCACCTCGTCGAGGAGCACCCGGACCTCCTCGGCGGACGGCGGCCCCGGCTCCGCCAGGGCGGCGAGCAGGTGCCCGACGCGGTGGCGGTGGTCGTGCAGCGGGACGACCAGGCACCGGCCTGTCTCCGGGAGGTCCTCGACGGCGAACCCGTCGGGCCCGACGGCGGGAAGGGTCCACGAGTCGCCGTGGGCGAGCGCCGAGGAGAGCCGGCGCCGGTCGTCGTCGGACTCGTGGATCGACCAGGCGACTACGCGCGCGGCGGTGTCGAGCACGATCAGGCGGCGGTCGGCGCGCTCGGAGAGGTCCTGCAGCAGGTCGTCCAGGTCGGCTGTCCGGTCCACGGCTGGTCGGGGCTCCTCCGAGTCGCGCGCCCCGGCACCCTTCCCGGGTGTTCCGACAGTGTGTCGGAGGCGCTGACCCGATCTTCCCACACCATCCCGAAGATCGGGCCCCCGGCCGCTGGCTACGGTCGGTACCGAGGCCCCGGGGCGGGGCCGGCGGAGCACGAGGAGAGGACAGGACATGACGAGCAGACGCATCGCCGTCGTCGGAGCGGGGATCGGCGGGCTGACGCTGGCCATCGAGCTGCGGCGCCGCGGCCTCGACGTCGAGGTGTACGAGGCGACGGAGGAGCTGCGCGAGGTGGGCGCCGCCGTCGCGCTGTCCGCCAACGCGACCCGGTTCTTCCTCGAGCGGTTCGGACTCGAGGAGCGGCTGAGCCCCCGGTGGGCGGAGGTCGAGGCCCTGGCCTTCCGCGACGGGCGGGACGGCCGGCTGATCGGCCGGCACGGCACGGACTACCGCGAGCGCTTCGGGGCGCCGTACGCGGGGATCCACCGCGCCGAGCTGCAGCAGGTCCTGGCCGGGGCCCTGGGCGGCGAGGGCCTGCACCTGCGCAAGCGGCTGGTCGGGATCGACGACGACGGCGCGTCCGCCGTGCTGCGCTTCGAGGACGGCGGCACGGCCGAGGCCGACCTGGTCGTCGGGGCGGACGGCGCCCGCTCGACCACGCGGCGCCTGCTGCTGGGCTACGACGACGCCGTCTACTCCGGGACCAGCGCCTCCCGCGGCATCGTCCCGCCGCGGGCGCTGTCCGAGCTGCCCGACCCGGGGGCCATCCAGTTCTGGATGGGCCCCGGCGCCCACCTGCTCCACTACCCCCTGGGCGGGGGCGACCACAACTTCTTCCTCGTGGAGCGCTCCCCCGCCCCCTGGCCGCACGAGCGGTGGGTCGTGCCGGTCGAGCCGGACAGCCACCTCGAGCGGTTCCGGGACTGGCACCCGGCGGTCCGGCAGATGGTCTCCGCGGTGCCGGTCACGCAGCGGTGGGCCCTGTTCCACCGCCCGCCGCTGGGCCGCTGGTCCCGCGGGCGCCTGACCCTGCTGGGCGACGCCGCCCACGCGCTCGTGCCGCACCACGGGCAGGGCGCCAACCAGTCGATCGAGGACGCCATCGTGCTGGCCGACCAGCTCGCCGGCACCGACGACTGGGACGCGGCCCGGGAGCGGTACGAACGGCTGCGCCGCGGACGCACCCGCAAGGTGCAGCACGCCTCGATCACCACCGCGGACGTGCTGCACCTGCCCGACGGCCGCCGGGCCGACGAGCGCAACGCCCGCCTGGGCCACCCCGGAGCCGTCGACCGGCACCTCGCGTGGATCCACGGGTTCCGCGCCGACGTCGACGTGCCCGACGAGGCCGGTGGGGGCACCTGGCTCTGACGGCGGCCCGGTGCGGCCGCCGT